>NZ_VCBQ01000048.1:0-35662 GCF_006386455.1 Paracoccus sp. FO-3
GAGGTGCTGGGCAACCATGCGCTTTGCCTGCATGGCGATCATGGCGACACGGATCCCTCATAGGCGCGGTTTCGCACCGCCATCGAGACATGGGCCGGGCTGATCATCCGAGAGCCTCCTGGTTTCACATATCGCCGCGGGCTCGCGCCTGCGGCGAGGCTTCTAGAACACGGCGACCTGCGTGCCGATCTCGGCGAGGTCGTAAAGCTCGGTGACATGCTCGTTATAGAGGCCGTAGCAGCCGTTCGATGACAGGCGCCCGATCTTTCGGGTGTCATGCGTGCCGTGGATGAGATAGGCGGGCCAGGACAGATAGAGCCCATAAGCGCCAAGGGGATTTTCCGGCGTGCCGCCTTCGACGCGCAAGGGCAGGCTCGGATCCTTTTTGCGCATGTCGGGCGTGGGGGTCCATGGCGGGTTCTTCGCCTTGCGGACCACCTCGGTCTTGCCGCGCTTGGTCAGCTCCTCGGTCACCGGCACCGAGCAGGGATAGACCCGATAGGTGGCTTCGCCGGCGGACCAGTAGTGCAGCGCCCGCGACGAAACATCGGCCAGGATCACCCCGACCCCCAGGTCGCTGAAATGATCGCTCCAATGCCACATGCGGAAGGCGGACAGGTTCCGGCGCCGATCGGCGTTCGGATTTACCTGCCAGGCGCCGATATCGGGTGCCTGCCCCTGGCCCGCACCGCCATAGACCATGTTCCCCGTGCTCGGGTCGAACTGCTGCGCAAACGCGCCCATGGCGCCGCTACCGGCACATATCAGCCCGCCGACAAATGCCCTGCGATCAAGGCCGGAGCCTTTGAATCCCTTATCCATGTTGATGACTCAATCCGTTCTGTCTGTGATCACATCAGCCCGGAAACCGCGTCGGGGTGGGCCATGACGACCGCACCCGGCGGGATTTTGCCAGGCTGATGGCGAATTGCGCCCGAGGCGCAGGATCAGACGAAGAGAGTTCTCGGAGGCCGCTCTTGCTGCAGCGGTCCCGTCGTTCGCCAGGACGAGACGGCAAACAGCCGCTCGAGCCTGCTGGCGTGCTGTGCGGCCCCATCTTGCAAGGACGCCGTCTCGACGGCGGCATGCGAGGCACAGGTCCAGTCGCAGGCTGTTCCATCGCTGCTGCAACTGCCGCTCAGCATGCAGGACGCATTGCCTGGGGCGGAAGAAGGCTCGGCCTCCTGCCCGGCTGCGGCTTCCATCGCCAATTGCTGCGACGCTACCACGCCGTCATGCGCCACCGACAGGATCAGGGCGGCGTTCATCACGGCAAAGGTGAACAGCAGGGCGAGCAGGCGCATCATGCCATATGGGTAGGATGGCCCGCCCGCGAAGTCCATCGGGATGTGATCGCAAATGCGTGTGTTCAAGGACGGGATCACCATTCTCGGCATCCGGTATCATTCGGATGATCTCGCGACCTGGTTCCGGTGGGCAGACCGTGGACATCCGCTGGGACCATGCCGACATCGGCGCCATCGAAGTCTGCCTCGACGGGAACTGGGTCGAGGTCGGGACCATGCATGCCGAGACGAGTGAGGGCCGCCTGTTCGACGGGCTGCACGCACAGGAATGGATCGCGACCCGTCGCGCCCTGCGCACCCGTGCCGAGAAACAGAGATCCTGGAACGAGGCGGTCGTTTTCGAGGCGCTCAAGGCGATCCGGGACATGAACACCACCAGCAAGCTGGCCTTCGGCCTGATCGACAAGAACTGGACGGTGGAGAACCTGCAAAAGCTCGAATCCTCCCTGTTCGACAGCTTCAAGGTGGCTGCGAACACCGCCCGGACCCAGAGGTCGGAAGATGGCTACGGCCGCTCCATCGAACCCCGTGCTCCCCGGAACACGGAGACCGATGCCGCGCCCCAGCAGGCCCCGGCACGCCGCGCCAACAACTTCGAGATGGAAGACTGATCCATGACCGCCGATACCCCGCAGTCCCGACGCCGGCCGCCCCCAAGCCCGTCGCACAGGTCATCGCCGGGCTGCGACGCATTCATATCGAGAGCGACCGCGACAGGGACCTGAAGCTCCAGTTGCAGCGCCTGTTCCAGACCGATGACGAGGGAAACCTCCTGCCCCTGCCGGCGCGCTTCACCGCCGGGCAGGAGACCCGCGGCATCGCGCTGATCGAGCCCGCCGGTGGTGGCAAGACCACCGCGATCCGCACCGAACGCCAACGCAAGCAGCTGTCGAGGTCCTGATCCATGCCGCTTCTTCCCTTCCTTCCGCTGGCCGCCGGCGAATCCCTGATGTCCTATGTCGCGCGCATGGCCCGGTTCCATGCCGGGATGGCGGCCTTCCGTTCATGGCTTTTCTGGATCTGGCTCGCCAATCCGTCATGCCAGCGGCGCCCGAGACCGTGGAGCGCATCGCGGCGCTCAGCGGCATGCCTCGGGCCGGATTGCTTCGCGCCGCGATCCTGCCGGCCGGCAAGGCGGCCATGAGCACCGGGGACAGTTGTTCGACATCAGGTTTCTCGATCGTCGGCGGATCACCTTCTGCCCCGCCTGCCTGCTGGAAGATCGCCAAATGGCGGCCGGAAGCCATGGACAACGCGTCGGACGGCTGCACTGGATGTTCGCCCCTGTCAGGACCTGCCCGCGCCATGGCATCCCCCTGATCCGCCGCAAGGCCGCTACGGAGGAGGAGCGATTCCAGTTGCCGGGCGCGCTCGCCGAATCGGATGACGCGCTCGAACGCCTGGCCGCGGAAACCCCTCGGCATGGGGTCTCGCCGCTTCAGGCCTATGTCGCAGCCCGTATTGACGGGCAGGCAGGCCCCCAGTGGCTCGACAGCCAGCGCATCGATCAGGTCGCCCGTGCCACGCAACTGCTCGGCGCCTGCCTCTTCCATGGCACGCTGGTGAAAGCCTCCTTGTTGACCCAAGAGCGATGGGACGAGAGCGGAAAGGTCGGGTTCGGATTCATCTCACGGGGGCCTGACGGCGTTCGAGACGGCCTTGAGGAAATCTTCAGCGCCGTGAAACGGCAACAGCCCGTGTCGACGCCGCGATCCGCATACGGCCCGCTCTACTCCGGTGCCCTCTCCGATCCAGATGGCATCGGCCGACCGAGGACATCCTGCGGAGCCATATCCTTGACAGCATGTCGATCGCCGCCGGAGAAACCTTGCTCGGCGAAGTGGCAGCCCAGCGGCGGCGCCATAGCATCACCTCGCTCTGCGATGAAACGGGTGTTCCACGAGGTTCGTTGACGACGGTCCTGATCGCGTTCGGCCTGCCGGCCGACAGCGAGGATAAGTATTTGCATGTCAACGACACCTTCGCGGCACACGCCCAGGGACAGGCAGGTTTCGATTCGATCCTGATCGATGAAGAGGAAATGACGGGCGCTCTCTACGCACCGCGCATGCCCCCGGATCAGCAAGGACGAAGCCGCCGAAATCCTCGGCATCGACGACGGCGCCGTAGCCAGCCTGCTGCGGCTGGCCAATCATGACGGCACCCCCTACTGAAGCGCGTCGTTCCGATCATCGGCGACCGCGAGGCGCCCTGGCATATCGAACTCGACAGTTTCTATCGCTTCCGACCCGCTCATGTCTCGCTCGCAACCCTGGCGCGACAGCGCTCGCTCGAAAAGGAGGAACTCCGACGACAGTTGTGGACGCGCGGCATCCGGTCGATCCTCCACGGCTCGAATCGCGATTGCGGAATCTATCGGCTCGCGGATCTTTAGTTAGCAATCGCAGCATTTCATCGGCCAGGCCGTCCCTCGGGGCGGCTTTTTTTTCGGGAAGTTTCGATGAGCGCCAATGGCCTTGGCAAATGGGCAAAGTCACCGTCCAACCACACTTGGGATGGCGGAAAACAAGGGATTTCCGGGCTTCCATCGCCTGTCGTTTCAGGCCTTGCCCCCGGAAATGCCGGGAAAATTCGGCATTTGCGCCCGGCAATGCAGGTGCAGCGCGGATCGCAGCGAGGGCTGGCCTAGAGGCCGGAAGGCGAAGAACCGCGGCCGCGCCTAGGCAGGGGGCGGCAGGAAATGCGGGCTGGGCCCATCCGACGGCCCAACCCCGCCCGCTGCGCCACCGATTCGGCGGGCAAGCGCCGCCTTGAGCCCGGCAGGCCCTGCTCCGACCCAGCCATCGGGGCGCCGGGTTCCGCTGCACTGCGGCGGTTCGCGCATTCGTTACGACAGATTATTACAATTTCTACATCAGTAATATTGCAATGTTGCGCAGTCATCCTTACAACGGGCGCTGCAACCCGCGCTGATTCTGCGCCGCGGCGGAAACCCGGCGCCGAAAGCGGCAAAAGAGGACTCTGAGATGGCCCTGGACCAACCCACCCCGATCGCGCCCTATGACGCACCGGAAAAGGATCTCTACGAGATCGGCGAGATGCCGCCTCTGGGCTATGTGCCCAAGCAGATGTACGCTTGGGCCATCCGCCGCGAACGCCATGGCGAACCCGACAAGGCCATGCAGGTCGAGGTGGTCGAGACGCCGCCGATCGACAGCAACGAGGTGCTGGTCCTGGTGATGGCGGCGGGCGTCAACTACAACGGCATCTGGGCCGGCCTGGGCGTGCCGATCAGCCCCTTCGACGGCCATGGCGCGCCCTATCACATCGCGGGCTCGGACGCCTCGGGCATCGTCTGGGCGGTGGGCGACAAAGTCAAGAACTGGAAGGTCGGGGACGAGGTCGTCATCCATTGCAACCAGGACGACGGCAACGACGAGGAATGCAACGGCGGCGACCCGATGTATTCGCCCAGCCAGCGCATCTGGGGCTACGAGACGCCGGACGGCAGCTTCGCACAATTCACCCGCGTCCAGGCCCAGCAGCTGATGCGCCGCCCCCAGCACCTGACCTGGGAGGAATCGGCCTGCTACACGCTGACGCTGGCCACCGCCTACCGCATGCTCTTCGGCCACGAGCCGCATGAGCTGAAGCCGGGCATGAACGTGCTGGTCTGGGGCGCCTCGGGCGGGCTTGGCAGCTTCGCCATCCAGCTGATCAACGCCGCCGGGGCCAATGCGGTCGGCGTCATCAGCGACGAGGACAAGCGCGAGTTCGTCATGAGCCTTGGCGCCAAGGGTGTCATCAACCGCAAGGACTTCAAGTGCTGGGGCCAATTGCCCAAGGTGAACACCCCCGAATACAAGGAGTGGTTCAACGAGGTGCGCAAGTTCGGCAAGGCGATCTGGGACATCACCGGCAAGGGCAACAACGTCGACATCGTCTTCGAACATCCGGGCGAGGCGACCTTCCCGGTCTCGACCTTCGTCTGCAAGAAGGGCGGCATGGTGGTGATCTGCGCCGGCACCTCGGGCTTCAACTGCACCTTCGACGTGCGCTACATGTGGATGCACCAGAAGCGCCTGCAGGGCAGCCATTTCGCGCATCTGAAACAGGCGTCTGCGGCCAACAAGCTGATGCTCGAGCGCCGCATCGACCCCTGCATGTCCGAGGTCTTTCCCTGGGCCGAAATCCCGGCCGCGCATCTGAAGATGCTGCGCAACGAACACAAGCCCGGCAACATGGCGGTGCTGGTGCAGGCCCCCGTCACGGGCCTGCGCACCTTCGAGGACGCGCTGGAGGCGGGGCGCCGCTGACCCCGACCCCGGCGCAACTGGACCGTCCGGCGCGAGGAGGCGCCGGGCGGTCTTTTGCTTTGCAAGGCAGGTGTCATTGCAAGCGACATGTCATGGCAAGAAGCGTGGCAAAAAGCCGCTGCCCGCAGAACGGGCAGAACGAAAACCCTCTAGCCATTGATATTACGTGATTTATCCCTGGGATAACTTGGCATTACGCCAAAAACTCGGGCATTTTGCCCGAATATTGCTCTTGCCCCATTCAAACTGCCCGCACCTTGGGCTAAGGAGCCCTCCGACCCCAAGGGAAAGGATTCCGCGACATGCCGCAGATCGACGACAAGCTTGCCCCCATCTATGAGGAGGTGGTCCGCCGCAACGCAGGCGAGCCCGAATTCCACCAGGCGGTGCGCGAGGTTCTGGAAAGCCTTGGCCGCGTCGTCGCCAAGCGCCCCGACTATCTGGAGGACGCCCTGATCGAGCGCATCTGCGAACCCGAGCGCCAGATCATCTTCCGCGTGCCGTGGACCGATGACAAGGGCCGGGTGCAGATCAACCGCGGCTTCCGGGTGCAGTTCAGCTCGGCCATGGGCCCCTACAAGGGCGGCTTGCGCTTCCACCCCTCGGTGAACGTGGGCATCATCAAGTTCCTGGGCTTCGAGCAGATCTTCAAGAACGCGCTGACCGGCCTGCCCATCGGCGGCGGCAAGGGCGGCTCGGACTTCGATCCCAAGGGCCGCACGGACGGCGAGATCATGCGCTTCTGCCAAAGCTTCATGACCGAGCTTTACCGCCACCTGGGCGAATACACCGACGTGCCGGCGGGCGACATCGGCGTGGGCGCGCGCGAGATCGGCTACATGTTCGGCCAATACAAGCGCCTGACCAACCGCTACGAGGCGGGCGTGCTGACCGGCAAGGGCCTGTTCTACGGCGGCTCGCTGGCGCGCAAAGAGGCGACCGGCTACGGCAACACCTATTTCACCCAGGCCATGCTGAAGACCGGCGGCACCGATTTCGACGGCAAGACGGTCGTGGTCTCGGGCTCGGGCAACGTCGCCATCTACACCATCGAGAAGGTGCAGGAATTCGGCGGCAAGGTCATCGCCTGCTCGGACAGCTCGGGCTATATCGTGGACGAGGGCGGCATCGACCTTTGCCTCCTCAAGGAAATCAAGGAAGTGCGCCGCGGCCGCATCTCGCAATACGTGCGGATGAAGGGCGAAGGCAACGGCGCCTATTTCGTAAAATCCGGCGAGGGCTCGATCTGGGACGTGGCCTGCGAGGTCGCCATGCCCTCGGCCACGCAGAACGAGCTGACCGGCAAGGACGCCGCCAAGCTGGTCAAGAACGGCGTGACCGCGGTCGGCGAGGGCGCGAACATGCCCTGCACCCCCGAGGCGATCCGCACCTTCCAGCAGGCCGGCGTCAAGTTCGGCCCCGGCAAGGCGGCGAACGCCGGCGGCGTCGCCACCTCGGCGCTGGAGATGCAGCAGAACGCCTCGCGCGACCGCTGGAGCTTCGAAAAGACCGAGGCCAAGCTTGCCGAGATCATGCGCGACATCCATGACAGCTGCTACAGCACGGCCGAGGAATTCGGCGCACCGGGCGATTACGTCATCGGCGCCAACATCGCCGGCTTCATCCGCGTGGCCGAACCGATGCGTGCCTTCGGCGTGATCTGATGCCGCAGCAGGCGGGCCGCATCCCGGCCCGCCTTGCCAGCACGGGCCGGGACCGCTAAGCGGCACCATGCCCCTGCCCATCGCCCCCTCATGCTGATCTTTCTCCAGCCCCGCATCGTGCTGCTGTCGGTGCCCAAGACCGGGACGACAGCGCTGGAACAGGCGCTGGCACCCAGGGCCGAGATCGTCTTTCGCACCCGGCCCGAGATCAAGCACCTGAACCTGCGGCAATATCGCAGCCGCATCCGGCCGCTGCTCGAGCCGCTGGGCGGGCCCGCGTTCGAAACCGTGGCGGTGATCCGCGAACCGCTGGACTGGCTGCGCAGCTGGTATCGCTTTCGCGCCCGCGACGAGCTGATCGGCCATCCGAACAGCACCGCCCATGTCAGCTTCGAGCGTTTCGCGGACGACTACCTGCGCCCCGGCGATCGCCCGGCCCATGCCCGGCTGGGCCGGCAATCCGATTTCCTCGTCGACAATGACGGCCGGATCGCGGTCGATCACCTCTTCCGCTACGAGGCGATGCCGGCGCTGACGCAATTCCTGGCGCAGCGCCTCGGCAAGCCGGTCGCGCTGCGGCGCAGCAATGTCTCGCCCCCCGCCGTCACCGACCTGGCGCCCGAGGCCGAGGCACGGCTGCGCGCCGCCCTGGCCGCCGACCACGCCATCTGGCAGGATGCGCGTCAGGCGCCGTAAAGCGCCTTCGCCCGGTCCTCGAAGGCGCGCACGATACGCATCATCGCCTCGCCGAAGACCACGCCGATCACCTTGCCCAGGATGGCGTTGCGGAACTCGAAATCGACGAAGAACTCGACCTTGCAGCCGCCCTCCGGCAGGTCGGCGAAGCTCCAGCCGCTGCGCAGGTATTTGAAGGGCCCGTCCAGGTATTCGGTGTCGATGCGCTTCGTCTCGGGCCATAGCGTCACGCGCGAGCCGAAGCGCTCGCGGAACACCTTGAAGCTGATGACCAGGTCGGCCTCGACCACCTCGCTGCCCGAGGCGCCGGGCCGGCGCGCGCGAATACGCGCGGCGGTGTTCCAGGGCAGGAACTCGGGGTATCTTTCTATATCGGCCACCAGCGCATACATCTGGTCGGCGCTATAGGGCAGGATTCGGCTGTCGCTATGCTGAGGCAAGAGGTCGTCCCGGCGCATTTTCGGTTTCCGGGGGCAGCACTAGCAAAGGAACGGGCGCATGAACAACCTCATCTGGCTGATCCGGGCCGCCCGCTGGGCGCGAAACCCGCCCAGCGCCCGAACCGTCGCGCTGGTCCTCGGCGTCATCGCGGCCGGCCTGCTGCTTGCCGGGCTCGAACATTTCGGCCTCTGGCCCGATTGGGCCACCACCGAACGCCCGCGCGGCATCCAGCTGCAGCGCCCCTGACCGCCGCCGCGACAGGTTGGCGCACCCCGCCGCGGCACCGCCTTTCACCGTTTCCCAAATACTCCTGCGGCCGCGCCACGGATAGCGGCCGGCCCATCGGGGGCACCACCCCTGCCCTTCTCTGTTCTGCAAATACTCCCCGCGGCCGTGCCACCCGCGCCGCCGCCCCTAATTCCCCAAAGCCGCGAAACTGTCGCATTGCGCCATCTGCCCCGAGGCAAAGCCGCGCTTGAACCAGGTCTGCCGCTCGGCGGCCGAGCCATGGGTGAAGGCGTCGGGCACCACCGCCCGGCCGGCGCTTTCCATCAGCGTGTCGTCGCCCACCGCGGCAGCGGCATTGATCGCCTCGTCGATGTCACCCTCCTCGATGGTGCCGAACTGCTCGCTGGCCTGCCGCGCCCAGATCCCGGCATAGCAATCCGCCTGCAATTCGGTGGCGACCGACAGCCGGTTCGCATCGCGCTCGCCCAGCCGGGCGCGCAGCCCGTTCACCTCGGAAAGCGTGCCGGTCAGGTTCTGCACGTGATGGCCGACCTCATGCGCGATGACATAGGCATAGGCGAAATCGCCCCCCGCCCCCATCTTGCCGGCCATGACCCGAAAGAAATCCGTGTCCAGGTAGACCTTGTGGTCGCCGGGGCAATAGAACGGCCCCATCGCCGCCGAGGCGCCGCCGCAGGCCGATTGCACCGCGCCCGAAAACAGCACCAGCCCCGGATCCTGGTAGCGCATGCCGGCCTGGTCGGGCAGCACGCCGGCCCAGACCTCCTCGGTATCGGCCAGCACGACCGAGACGAACTGGCCGATCTCGCGCTCTTCCTGCGTCAGCTCGCGCGACTCGCCGGGCGCGCCGCCCTCGTCCAGGGCGCCGACGATGGGCGAGATGTCGATGCCGAAGAAATACCCCACCGCCAGCACCACCAGCACGCCGACGACGCCCATGCCGCCCGCGCCGGCGGCCCGGCCCATGCCGCGCCGATCCTCGACATTCCTGCTGCCGCGCCTGCCCCGCCATTCCATCGCGCCGTCCTCCCCGCCGTGATCCCGCCTGCCGAGCTTATCGCAACCCCGCCACGGCGCAACACGCGCGCAGGCTTGACAGTTCCGGCCCCAGCCCGCAGCACGTTCCCAAACGAAAGGGGCAGGCATGTTCGACTGGGTGGTTTCGACGATCGAGAGCTGGGGCTATCTGGGCGTGCTGATGCTCATGGTGGCCGAGAACGTCTTTCCGCCCATCCCCTCCGAGGTGATCATGCCCCTGGCCGGCTTCCTGGCCGGCAGCGGGCGGATGTCGCTGACGCTGACCATCCTGGTCGGCACCATCGGCTCGGTCCTGGGCACGCTGATGTGGTATTACATCGGCCTGTGGTTCGGCGAGGAGCGGCTGAAGCGCTTTGCCGCCCGGCACGGCCGGCTGCTCACGCTTTCGCCCTCGGACATCGACGCCGCGCATGAATGGTTCCAGCGCCACGGCGCCATGGCGGTGTTCTTCGGCCGCATGATCCCGGCGATCCGCACGCTGATCTCGGTCCCGGCGGGGCTCGCGCGGATGCCGATGTGGAAATTCCTGCTCTATACCGTGATCGGCAGCGCGCTCTGGACCGGGGTGCTGACCTTTGCCGGGCTGATGCTGCATGAAAACTATGCGCTGGTCGCGGATTGGGTCGATCCGCTGTCCAAGCTGGTGGTGGCGGCGGTGGTGGCGATCTATCTTTACCGCGTCGTCACCTGGAAGCCGCATTGAGTTCACGCGATTGGCACTTGCCGGCCGCGAGGCGCGGTCCTAACCGGAAGCCATGAACGGATTTTCAAGCAAGCATGTCGCCGTCACCGCCGGCGCCGGTTCCGCCGCGCTGCTGGCCGCCGCGCTGACCTTCCAGGCCCTGGGCTATGCGCCCTGCGAACTGTGCATCCTGCAGCGCTGGCCGCATCTGGTCGCCGCGATCATCGGCGGGCTGATCTGGTTCTTCGGCTGGAAGCGCTGGCTGGCGGCGCTGGGGCTGCTGGCCGCGCTTTGCGCCACCGGCCTTGCCATCTATCACGCGGGCGTCGAATTGCAGGTCTGGCAGGGGCCGCAGCATTGCTCGGGCGGGGTCTCGGGCCTGGCCAGCATGTCCACGCAGGATCTGATGGCGGCGCTGGAAAAGGCGCCGGTCGTGCGCTGCGACGAGGTGGCCTGGAGCCTGTTCGGCATTTCCATGGCCGGCTGGAACGCGATCCTCTCGGCCGGGCTGTCGGCGCTGTGGCTGGCCTCGGTCCGCGGCCGCAGGCGCGAGGCCGGGCTGGCCTGAGCCGCAATTCCCGCACCGGGGCGGCCCGTCAAGATTGCACCCAAGGCGGGTATGGGATAGACCCGTGCCCAACAAGATCTTGAGGTTTTCCCCGTGGCTGACATCCCTGAAAACGACGACGATACCCCCGAGAACGGCGGATCGGAGCGCGCCGTGATGCATCACGACGGCCCGGTGATCGACATCGCGCACGAGATGCGCTCGTCCTATCTCGACTATGCCATGTCGGTCATCGTCAGCCGGGCGATTCCCGACCTGCGCGACGGGCTGAAGCCGGTGCATCGCCGCGTCCTCTTCGCCATGCACGAGACCGGCAACACCCATGACAAGCCCTATCGCAAGTCGGCCCGCCCGGTCGGCGACACCATGGGTAAGTATCACCCGCATGGCGACGCCTCGATCTATGACGCGCTGGTGCGGATGGCGCAGGACTTTTCCATGTCCCTGCCGCTTCTGGACGGCCAGGGCAACTTCGGCAGCATGGACGGCGACAGCCCGGCGGCCATGCGCTATACCGAGGTGCGGATGGACAAGCCCTCGGCCTATCTGCTGATGGACATCGACAAGGACACCGTCGATTTCCAGGACAACTACGACGGCAAGGACCGCGAGCCGACCGTCCTGCCGGCGCGCTTCCCGAACATGCTGGTCAACGGCGCGGGCGGCATCGCCGTCGGCATGGCCACGAACATCCCGCCGCACAACCTGGGCGAGGTGGTGGATGCCACCCTGGCGCTCATCGAGAACCCCGACCTGCCGACCGAGCGGCTGCTGGAGATCGTGCCCGGCCCGGATTTCCCCACCGGCGGCATCATCCTGGGCCGTTCGGGCGCGCGCAAGGCTTACCTTGAGGGGCGCGGCAGCATCATCCTGCGCGCCAAGACCCGGATCGAGGAAACCCGCGCCGGCCGGCAGGCGATCATCCTGGACGAGATCCCCTTCCAGGTGAACAAGGCCAGCCTGATCGAGAAGATCGCCGAGCTTGCCAAGGAAAAGCGCATCGAGGGCATCGCCCACGTCCAGGACGAATCCGACCGCGTCGGCGTGCGGGTGGTGATCGAGCTGAAGCGCGACGCCACCGCCGAGGTTGTGCTGAACCAGCTGTTCCGCTTTACCCCGATGCAGACCAGCTTCGGCGCCAACATGCTGGCGCTGAACGGCGGCCGCCCCGAGCAATTGACGCTGCGCGACTTCCTGACCCATTTCCTGACCTTCCGCGAAGAAGTGGTGGCGCGCCGCACCGCCTATGAATTGCGCAAGGCGCGCGAGCGCGCGCATGTGCTTTGCGGTCTCGCCGTGGCGGTCTCGAACGTCGACGAGGTGGTGGCGACGATCCGCAGCTCGGCCGATGCCGCCGAGGCGCGCGAGCGGCTGATGACCCGGCGCTGGCCAGCGCATGAGATCGTGGTCTACCTGAAGCTGATCGACGACCCGCTGCATCCGGTGAACGAGGACGGCACCTACAACCTGTCCGAGACCCAGGCCCGCGCCATCCTGGAGCTGCGCCTGCAGCGCCTGACCCAGCTGGGCGTGCAGGAAGTCACCGACGAGCTGAAGACGCTGGCCGACGCGATCCGCGAATACCTGGCCATCCTCGCCTCGCGCGAACGGATCATGGGCATCATCTCGGACGAGCTGCGCGAGGTGAAGCAGCATTTCGCCGTGCCGCGCCGGACCGAGATCACCGACTGGGCGGGCGACCTGGACGACGAAGACCTGATCGAGCGCGAGGACATGGTCGTCACCATCACCTCGGGCGGCTATATCAAGCGCACGGCCCTGGCCGAGTTCCGGTCGCAACGCCGCGGCGGCAAGGGCCTGTCCGGCATGGCCACGAAAGAGGACGACGTCGTCACCACCCTGTTCGTCGCCAATACCCATACCGAGCTTCTGTTCTTCACCACCGACGGCATGGTCTATCGGCTCAAGACCTGGCGGCTGCCGCTGGGCGGGCGCACGGCCAAGGGCAAGGCCATCGTCAACATCCTGCCGATCCAGTCCGGCGTCTCCATCGCCGCGCTGATGCCGGTGGATGCCCCGGAAAAGGATTGGGACGACTACCAGGTGATCTTCGCCACCTCGGAAGGCGACGTGCGCCGCAACGCGCTGTCGGATTTCACCAATGTCATGCGCAACGGCAAGATCGCCATGAAGCTGCCCGAGGGGGTGGAGCTGATCGGCGCGCGCATGGCGACCGAGAACGACGACGTGATGCTGGTGACGGCCGCGGGCCGGGCGATCCGCTTCCCGACCACCGACGTGCGCGTCTTCAAGGGCCGCGATTCGACCGGCGTGCGCGGCATTCGCCTGGCGCCCGGCGACCGCGTGGTCAGCATGTCGGTGATCCGGCATTTCGAGGCCGACCCCTCGGAACGCGCCGCCTATCTGAAGATGCGCCGCGCCGTCGAGGGCGCGCTGGACGACGGCGCCGAGGCCGATGAGGACGAGGACGCCGTCGCCGAGGCCGCGATCAGCCAGGAGCGCTATGCCGAGATGTCGGCGGCCGAGGATCTGATCCTGACCATCACCGCCCGCGGCGCCGGCAAGATCAGCTCGTCGCACGACTATTCGGTGCGCGGGCGCGGCGGCCAGGGCGTGATGGCCATGGACAAGGCGATGCGCGGCGGACCGCTGGTCGCCAGCTTCCCGGTAGATCGCGACGACCAGATCATGCTGGCCACCTCGACCGGGCAGTCGATCCGGGTGCCGGTGGACGGCATCAGCTTCCGCTCGCGTTCTGCCGGGGGCGTGCGCGTCTTCAACACGGCGCCGGGCGAAGAGGTGGTTTCTGTTGCCCGCATCGCCGAGAATGGCGAGGATGAGGCCGAAGCCTGAGACGAGGCAGGGCGCGCAGGCCGCGCCCCGCCGCCGGAAAGAATGAGGGGACGCGATTGGACGGGCGGGACTCGCATCTGAGCGAGCGGTTGCAGACCGGCTTTCTGGGCGTGATCGCCTTTGGCCTGATCCTGTTCCTGCTGGTGCAGGCGCGTTTCATCCTGATCTGCCTGGTCTTTGCCATCATCATCTTTTCGCTGACCAGCGACGCGATTTCCGCCTTTGCCCGGCTGAAGGTGCCGAACTGGCTGGCGACCACGCTGGCGCTGATCGCCATCGCCATCGGCCTGCTCTGGACCGCGACCGCGGTGGTGGCGCAGGTGAACGAGGTGGTCTCGACCTCGATCGCCTATGCCGACCGGGCACAGGCGGCCCTGGCGCGGCTCAGCCAGCGCTGGGGGCCGAACGTGCAGGAGGCCATCGGCACCTTCATGGGCAGCATCGACGTCGCCGGCTGGCTGCGCTCGGCCGCGGCGCAGGCGTCGAACCTGATCTCGGCCTCGGTGCTGATCCTGACCTTCGTCGGCTTCATGTTCAGCGAGCGGATCTGGTTCCCGGTCAAGATCGAGCGCCTGACCGGCGATCCCGCCCAGGCCCGGCAGGTGCTGGAGACGGTCCACAAGATCATGCGCCGGGTGAACCGCTACCTGGTGGTCAAGGCGGCGATCAGCGCGGTCACGGCGGCGCTGATCTGGGCGATCTTCCGGGTGCAGGGGCTTGACCTGGCCGGGGCGGTGGCCATGCTGACCTTCATCCTGAACTTCATCCCGACGCTGGGCTCGATCGCGGCCACGGTCATCACCATCGCCATGGTGCTGGCGCAGACCGGCGATCCGGCGGTGACGCTGACCGTGGGCGGGCTGACGGTGGCGGTGCAGTTCATCATCGGCAATGTGTTCGATCCGATGCTGCTGGGCCAGACGCTGCGGCTGTCCTCGTTCGGGATCGTGCTGTCGCTGGCCTTCTGGGGCGTGGTCTGGGGCATCGCCGGCACCTTCCTGGCCGTGCCGATCATGGTGGCGATCATGATCGTCTGCGCCCAGATCCCCTGGCTGCGCCCGGTGGCGATCATGCTGTCGCAAGAGGGCCTGCCGGAACAGGAACCGCCCAGCGGCCTGCGCCGCTAGGAGTATTTGGGGAACGAAGAAGCGCAAGGTGCGGCGCCCGGCCTGGACCGGACGGCCTCCGCGGCGCGGCCCGTGGAACGCGCAAGGCGCGGCGCCTTCTCAGCTGCTGCGGCCGGGCCGGTCCTTTTCGTCCTGCGCGTCGGCGAGGGAAAGGGCGGCGGGCGCCTCGGCCTCGGCCTGGTGCAGGTAGATGTCCTGCGCACCGCGCGCGCTGCCGGGCAGGACGATCCCCGCGGCGGCAAAGCGTTCCAGGATCTGGTGATTGATCTCGGACACGATCGAGCTGCCGCCGTTGATGTCGGAAAGCACGGCGCGCAGTTCGAAATTCTGTCCCGTCGGCGTGATGCTGCGCAGAAGGACCGCGGGGGCCGGGTTCACCAGGACCGTCGGCTGGTCCTCGGCGATCTCGCGCAGGAGCGCGGCCACCTGCCGGCTGTCGGCCGTCACCCCCACCGTGATCGGCACGATGATCCGCCCGGCCAGGCTGCCGCGCGTCCAGTTCGTCACCGGCTGGGTGATCAGGTTCGAGTTCGGCACGATGACCTGGGTGCGGTCGAAGGTCTGGATCTGGGTGGCGCGCACCGCCATCTTCCTGACGATGCCCTGCTGGCCGCCGACCTCGATCCAGTCGCCGACGGCGATCGGCCGCTCGACCAGCAGGATGATGCCCGAGACGAAGTTCGACACCACCTGCTGCATGCCGAAGCCGATGCCGACCGAAAGCGCACCGGCGACGAAGGCCAGCGAGGTCAGGTCGATCCCCGCCGAGGTCACGGCAAAGACCGCCGCCAGCGCCACGCCGACATAGCCGATCATCGAGGTGACGGCGTTCTGCCCGCCCGCATCCAGCCTCGTCTTGGGCAGGATGGAGCTGCGGAAGGCGCCCTGCACGAAGTTGGTCAGGAAATAGCCGATGGCAAAGACGATCAGGAAGGTCAGCAGCGCCATCGGCGACAGCCGCACCCCGCCCAGCGAAAAGCCCTGCTGCGCCTTGGTCCAGGCCTCGGCCAGGTCGCTGGCGCGCGCGCCCCAGATCAGCGCGAACACCGGCAGCGACAGCAGGATCAGCGCAAAGCCGATCAGCACCGGCATCAGCGCATCGCGCGCCGAGCGGTCGCCGCCCTTGGCCAGCGCGTAGAGATCGGCGATGAAATCCTGCAGGATGATCAGCAGCCCGACCAGCGCCAGCGTCATGATCGCGGACCACAGCAGCGCATTGCCCGCGGTGACATAGCCCGCCGCCACCAGCAACGGCGCGATGACCGCCACCAGCCGCCCCATCATCGCCAGGAAGCTGACCACGCGGATGCGGTAGTCGGGCGTATCGGCGGGCTCGGGCTGGCGCAGGCCGCGCAGCACGTTGCACAGGCGCAAAAGGCAGAAGGCGCCGAACAGCACCAGCAGGAAATGCCAGACCCCCGCCGAGGCCTCGCTGAGCCGCTGGGGAACGGTGTCGCTGTCGTTCTGGCTGTGAAAGCCCGAAAGCGGCAGGACCGAGCGTGCGAAAAGCTGGTGCAGCGCCAGGGAAGCGGCCAGCAGCGTCGCGCGAAAGCGCGCCTTGGCGCGGCGTTCCTCGCCCATGGGCAGGGGCGGCTCGACGGCGGTGTCGGGCGCCGGGAACAGCCGCCGCGCCAGCCACAGCCCGGAAAAGAAGGACACGCCCGCCCCGGCCAGCGACATCACCAGCGGCAGCCCCCATTCCGCGAACAGCCCCGAGAACATCAGCGCCGAGGCGAACAGGATCAGCCCGACCAGCGGGATGGCGATCTGGCCCAGCGAGACGCCGAAGACCAGCGCCGCGCGCGATCGCTCGCTGGCGCGGGCCGACAGCCGCGAGGGCAGCGAATCGACCCAGCGCCGGCCACGCGAGAGCAGCAGCAGCGCGACCAGCAGCAGCCCGGCAAAGACCGGCAGCCGCTCGGAAAAGCCCGACGCGCCGGCGGTGCTGTCCCAGCGCCCCCGCGCTTCGGCATAGATATGGCTGGCGACCTGGCCCGCCTCGGCCACGGCCGGACCCCAGTTCGCCGGGTTCAGCGGCGTCGGCGTCTTGCGGATCAGCGCGAAGGTCTGGCGCGCGCGCAGGGTCTGGTCGATCTGCGCGACGATGCCGTCGGCGCGGCCATAGGCCTCGACCGCCTGCAACCCCGGCGCCTGCAGCGTGGCAAGCTGTTCGCCCAGTTCCTTGCGGCGGGCGGCGATCTCCTCGGGCTCGGTCTGGCCCTCGGCCGGGGCCGGCCCCAGCGCGGCGATCTGGTCCTTGAGCGTGGCGATGCGGGTGGCGTTGACGCCCTGGGCGGCCTTCAGCCGCTCGCGCCATTTCACCACCTCGTCGCGGATGGTCTGCAGCCGGACGTCGTTGGCCGAGCCCGATTCCAGGATCTGCTCGGCCTGGTCGGCCAGCTTGTTCCAGGCGGCCAGGTCCGGCGCCTCCTGCTCTGGCTGGGCCAGGACGGGCTGGCCGAGCGCCAGGAACAGCGCAAGGATCAGCAAGGCGAGCCGGGGCAGCACGGCAAATCGGGGCATGGTTCGGTTCAGTCCTGATAGACCTCGGGCAGATCGGCGGGCGTGCGGGCCATCCATTCCGGCACCGGCAAGCCCTTGGCCCGCAGGAACTCGGGGTTGAAAAGCTTGGTCTGGTAACGCGTGCCATAGTCGCAAAGCACCGTCACGATGGTGTGACCGGGGCCCATGTCCCTGGCCATGCGGATCGCGCCGGCCACGTTCACCCCCGACGAGCCGCCAAGGCACAGCCCCTCGTATTCCAGCAGATCGAAGATCACCGGCAGCGCCTCGGCATCCGGGATGCGATAGGCGAAGTCGGGCGTGAAACCTTCCAGGTTGGCGGTGATGCGGCCCTGGCCGATGCCCTCGGTGATCGAGGAGCCGGGGCTTTCGAAGACGCCTTCGGTGTAATAGCTGTAAAGCGCCGCGCCCTCGGGGTCGGCCAGGCCGATCCTGACGCCCTTGGGTTGCAGCGCCATGGCCACGCCCGCCAGCGTCCCGCCCGAGCCGACGGCACAGATGAACCCGTCCACGCGCCCGGCGGTCTGCTCCCAGATCTCGGGGCCGGTGGTTTCCAGATGCGCCTGGCGGTTGGCGACATTGTCGAACTGGTTGGCCCAGATGGCGCCGTTCGGCTCGGACCTGGCCAGTTCCTCGGCCAGGCGGCCGGAATAGCGCACGTAGTTGTTGGGGTTCTTGTAGGGCGCCGCGGGCACCTCGACCAGTTCGGCCCCGGCCAGGCGCAGCATGTCCTTTTTCTCCTGGCTCTGCGTCTCGGGGATGACGATGACCGAGCGGAAGCCCATCGAGGCCCCGACCAGCGCCAGGCCGATGCCGGTGTTCCCGGCCGTGCCCTCGACGATGGTGCCGCCCGGCTTCAGCTCGCCCCGCGCCACCGCGTCCTTGATGATGTAGAGCGCGGCGCGATCCTTGACCGACTGGCCCGGATTCATGAACTCGGCCTTGCCCAGGATCTCGCAGCCCGTCTCTTCCGAGGCGCGGCGCAGCCGGATCAGGGGAGTATTGCCGATGGCAGAGGCGAGGTCGGGGCAGATGCGCATGGGCTTGGCCTTTCGCAGGATGTTCCCGCCCGGTTTACACGCCGCTTCATGACGGCGGCAACCCCGCCGGGACGGTCTTGGCTTCCTGGGCCAATTCGCGGCGGATGTCCTGGTGGCGCAATTCCAGCCACAGCGCCAGGTTCAGCAGCGGCCCGTTGCGGATCTCGCCGGCCAGCGCCATGCGCGTCAGCTCGGCCCGCGGGATCAGGTGCGAGCGGATGTCCTCGTCCTCGGTCGCAAGCCCGCCCAGGCCGGCGCTGCCGTCTGGCAGCTCGGCGATGCCGACATAGAGATACAGGTATTCCGCCACCGCTCCGGGGCTGGGATAGTTGTGCGGCGCGGCGAACAGGCGGGAAATCGCGATGCCGGTTTCCTCGACCGCCTCGCGCCGGGCGGCCTGCTGCGGCGTCTCGCCGGCATCGACGCGGCCGGCCACGGTCTCGTAAAGCCAGGGCTGCGCATCGCCGCGCGCCAGGGGGCCGGCGCGCAGCTGGTCGATCAGCATGACCCGGTCGCGCAGCGGATCCCAGGGCAGGACCACCGTCGCATCGCCCGAGACGAAGACGGCGCGGGCCAAGGGATCGGTCCAGCCGCCGTCGTTGCGGTGCTGGCTCAGCCGGATCGCCTCGACCGAGAAATATTCCGCATAGGGTTCCTCGACCGAATCGATCCTGACCCGCTCGGCCGCGGCGGGGCCGACATGGGGCAGGCCCTGGGTCTCGGCCCCGGCGCGTTGGCGCGAGGCGACCCAGGTCGCGATCATCGGCAGGCGCCTGCGGATCGCCGCGGCCGGACGGTCCTCGGGCAGGGCCAGCAGCCAGTCGGCCATGGCGGCGGCGAGTTCGGGCTGCCAATCGGGCGCGTCGCTTGCCGGCTCGCCCAGGCCCAGCAGTTCCCGGCCATAGTGGCCCTGCGGCTCCAGCCCGAAGATTTCGGCATAGCGGCGCAGGGCGGGCGTCCAGTCGGCCTGCCAGAGCGGCAGGTCGTCATCGCCGGGCGCCAGCCGCGGCCAGGCGTCGGCGGCGATCCCGGCCAGCCCGCCGCCCTCCATCCGGCCTTGCAGCGAACCGGCCCCGGTCGCCTGCGGGGCAAGGCGGGTGCGGATGAGCGGGTGGGCCAGCGGTCCGATCAGCAGCGGCATGGCTGCGGCCCCTTGGCGCTGGCGATCCGCCCTGCCCTGCGCATTCCGCCCATGATTCCCCCGAGAGACAAATTTTTCGCGGTTTTGACGCGAAGGCCCTTGCGCTTCAACCCCCGCCCGTCTAAATCGCCGCCACCACCCGAAAAGCGCGGAGAGGTGCCGGAGTGGTCGAACGGGGCGGTCTCGAAAACCGTTGAGCCTTCACGGGTTCCGTGGGTTCGAATCCCACCCTCTCCGCCACTTCCCTTTGATATTGCTTGGTAATTTCAGATTCGGGCGAATACGCCCGCCGGACGGATTTCCCGGTCGGCCACCCCGAGCCAGCGATGCCTGGGCAAGGTCAGAAGGGTCGGTAGACCGCGATCAGCGCCGCCATCACCCAAAGCGCCACCGCCGCAGCCATGCCGCCGAACCCAAAGGCCAGCAGACGCGCGGCTCCCCTGCGGTCGAGGCCGACAAGGAACGCGGCAAGCGCGGTCATGGACAGAAAAAGCGTCGCTCCCATGCCGGCAAGTTTAGCGCGCCGGCCCCGCCGGCGGCAGCCGCGGGCAAATCGCACGGCCCGTTCCTGCCCAAACCGCCCCGGCGGATGCGCAAGATCTTGCCCGCACTGGCAGCGCCGGGCCTGATGCATTAATGGTCCCGAAGCAGGATTTTCCAGGACGCGATGACCGACGACCCCCTCATCCTCAGGCAGATTTCCGAAGGGCGCGACCGCACGAGGGCCTATCTGCACATCGGCAAGACCGGCGGGACGACCTTCCGGGCGGCCGCCGAAAGGGTGGCTGCGGCCGAGCCGTCCCGCGTCCCGCTGATCTTTCATCACGACTGGACCGTCCCCAGGATCAGGGCGGCGTTTCCCGGAATCAGGATATCCTTCGTGCTGCGCGACCCGCTGGAGCGCATCGTCAGCGGGTTCATGTCGCGCCTGCGGCAGGGGCGCCCGACCTACCAGAGCCCCTGGACCGTCGAGGAAGCCACCGCCTTCCTGCATTTCCGCGACGCGCGCGCCTATCTCGACGCCATACTGTCGGGCGGGGAATACGAAATGTCCGCCGTCGATTTCGCCACCCGGTCGATCGCCCATATCCGGCGCGGCTATCGCTTTCACATCCCGAACACCGCCACCGCATCGAAATGGCTCGGCTCCGTCGGAACCCTGGCGAGCCTGGAGGGCTTTGCGCAAAAGCTTCTTGGCGGCCCGGTGGAGCTGGGGCATGCGCATGTCAACCCGGTCCCGGCCAGGGGCATCCTGAAACACTACGAGGCGGACGAACTCGACCAGCTGCGGCGGCATTTTGCGGATGAATACCAGGTGTTCAACGAAATGATGCAGGCGGCCGAGCCCTGAGAGAGGATCGGCGCCGCCGCGCGCGATGCGGCCGCCATGGGGTTTTCCCGAAGCGGACTGGACAAGGGGCGCCCCCGGCAGGGGCGCCCCCCAAGGCGGCTAGAAATCCCAGCTGATGCCCATGGAGACCTCGTCCTGCTCCATGAACAGGGTGGTCTGCTGGCCCAGGCCCGGCGTCCGGTTGGCGCCGGACTTCGATTCGCGGAAGGCATGGGTGTAGCTGCCGGTCAGCGTGGCCCGCTCGCCCAGCCTGTAGCTATACCCGATCGAGGCATGCCAGCGCGGCGTCGCCGGGGCCATGATGTTCAGCAGCACCTCGTCGCCCTGGTCGATGAAGCTCGAGGCATGGCTGATGCCGCCGCGAAGCGTCAGCCTGTCGTTCACCCTTTGGGCGGCGGAGACGCGGACGACGTCCATGTCCTTCCAGCCGAAACCGGGGCCGCCGGCGCTGCCAAGGGGCGCGGCCAGCATCGCCCCGCTATTGGCCAGCGAGGGGACCGAGCCATAGAAGATGCGCTGATATTCGGCGGTCAGCGTCAGGCCGGGGCGGTCGGCCGGGCGGAAGGCGACGCCCAGCGTCGCCATCGCCGGGATGTCGAATTCGCCGCCATCGGCGAAAAGGCCCGCATAGTCCTCGAAGGGCTGCATGTCGATGCGGCTGCGCCAGGACGCGCCCAGGGTCCATTGGCTGTCCACCTGGTAAAGCACGCCCAGCGACACCCCCAGGCCGGTCGACCAATCGTCGCCGCCATGGGTCACGGCGCCGGGCGCGGCGGACATGCCGGCAAAGGCCCCCAGCCCCGTTGCGCTGAACCGCTGCACCGCAAGCACCGGCCCCAGGCCTACCGACAGCTGGGGGGTCAGCTTGCGGGAATAGTTCAGGCTGATGAAGGCCTGCTCCAGATTGATCCCCAGCGGATCGGTGGACGCAGACGGGTCAAGGGCGGCAAAGGGGTTGGTGCCGTATTCCACGTTCATGCCGCCATTGCCGAACATGAAGACGGCGACCGAGCTCTGCTCGTCCAGCTTGTAGTTGAACCCGCCGCAGGGGATCCAGAAAAGGCTGTTGCCGCTGGTCTGGCTGCCGGGCGCCAGCGGCCCGCCGGGGGCGATGCTGAAGCCGCGCTCGGGCCCAAAGCCGGTCAGGCAAATCCCCGCCTGGGTCGGCAACGCGGTGCCCGTGGCGGGGTTCTGGGCCAGGCCCAGAATGCCGGTGGGTATCGCGACCCCCGCCCCCGCCATCCCCTTCGAGGTGCCGCCATAGCCATTGGCGAAATAGCCGTTCGTGGCCTCGGCCGCAGTTGCGCCAAGGATTGCCGTCAGCATCGCGCCTCCGGCCAGTGCCGCAAGGCGGCCTGGTTCTGTTCCGTTCATTCGTTCCTCCCTGATCCGGGGCCTCCCCGCCCCGCTTGCCCCTGCGGCCCCCGCTCTCCCTTCGGGAACGACAGAAGATGCATACATTCGTATGTAAAGATATTGCCATACGTCAAGCGAATGTCGCGAAGGGCGCGCACCAAGGCCGCGCAGGGCGCAAGACGGCAAGGCCCGCCGGCGCTGGCCCGTCCCGGCCAGGGGGCTTTCGTTGCTGTCCGGGCAACGCGATGTTCCAGTTCCCGGACTGGTCGATCCCGCACCAAGATTTCATAGTCCGTCGAAAAACCGCCACAACAGAGAGGAAATCCCATGCGGGACACCCCTGCCTTCAGCCCCGGAACCTGGGCGCTGCACGCGACCGTGCTTGTCATCGTCTGCATCGCCGAGGCGATCGGCGTGCTGAGGCTGCCCATCGGCATCGCCGCCATCATCCTGCTGCCGATGCTTTATGCCTTCGCCATGGGCATCGTGCTGAACCCGAACATCACGCGCGCGACCGGACGGCTGCTGACCCCCGGCGTGCAGAAATTCGCGGGCGGCATGATCACCATCGCCATCACCCCCTTCGTCGCCAAGTTCGGCACGACGGTCGGCCCCCAGATCCAGGCCATCATCGACGCCGGCCCCGCCCTGGTCCTGCAAGAGATCGGCAACCTCGGCACCATTGTCATCGCCTTCCCGGTCGCCGTCTTCCTGCTGCGGATGGGGCGCGAGACCATCGGCGCGGTCTATTCCATCGACCGCGAGCCGAACCTGGCCCTGATCGCCGAGAAATACGGCCTCGACAGCCCCGAGGGCGCGGGCGTCATGGGCGTCTATGCCACCGGCACGCTGATCGGCACCTTCGTCTTTGCCATCATGCCGCCCCTGATCCATGCGCTTGGCGTCTTCGACGTCCGGGCGCTGGCCATGTCCTGCGGCGTCGGCTCGGGGTCCATGCTGGCGGCCTGCACCGGCGCGCTGGTCAATGTCATCCCCGAGCAGAAGGATCTGATCCTGGGCCTGGCGGGCGCCTCGAACGTGCTGACCTATGCCACCGGGCTTTATGTCGGCATGTTCGTCGCCCTGCCCTTGACCGAATGGCTGTTCCGCAAGGCCCGGCCCGAGCTTTACAACCAGGGATGAGATCATGAGCAAGACCGCTGAAAACCTGCCCCTGGGCAACGAGGAACTGGACGAGCGCCGGATTCGCATCGGCGAAACCGCGATCCTGCTGCTGATCGCCTGCGTCATCGGCACGATTGCGAACTATGTCTCGACCGGCACCGGCGCGTTCGAGGCGCTGCCGGGCATGGCCTTCCTGTATCTCTGCTCGGTCGTCGGGCTGATGCTGGCCCGCTTCGTGCCCTTCTACCTGCCGGCCGTCGCCTGGGTGTCGCTGATCGCCATCGTCGCCACGATCCCCGGCGTTCCCGGTTCGGACTGGGTGGTGCGGCAGGCCGACAAGATCAACTTCCTGTCCCTGGCCACGCCCGCCCTGGCCTATGGCGGGCTGGCGCTGTCGGCCAAGGAATTTGCCATCGCCAGAAGCTCGGGCTGGAAGATCGTCATCGTCGCCATTTGCGTCATGCTGGGCACCTATATGGGCTCGGTGGTGATCGCCGACCTGACGCTGAGGCTCTTCTGATGCGCGATCTGCCGGCAGAGGTGGTGGCCGATGCGGTCGCATGGCGCAGGCAGTTGCACCGCAGCCCCGAGCTGGGGTTCCAGGAGCATGAGACCGCCGGTTTCATCGCGGCGAAGCTGGCGGAATTCGGCTATGAGGTCCGGCGCGGCATCGGCCGGACCGGGGTGGTCGGCAGCCTGGCGAAAGGCAGCGGCAATCGCGCCATCGGCATCCGCGCCGACATCGACGCCCTGCCGATCGCCGAGGCCAGCGGCGTCGAATGGGCCTCGGGCAATCCCGGCCGGGCGCATGCCTGCGGCCATGACGGCCATACGGCGGTGGCGCTGGCCGCCGCCCGCCTGCTGGCCGGGATGCCGTTCGAGGGCACGCTCCGCTTCATCTTCCAGCCGGCCGAGGAGAACGAGGGCGGCGGGCGGGCCATGGTCGAGGACGGGCTGTTCCGCGACTGCCCGGTCGATGCGGTCTATGCGCTGCACAACTGGCCCGGCCTGCCGCTCGGCACGCTGGTCGCGCGCGATCGCGAGATGATGGCAGCCTTCGGCACCTTCGAAATCCGCCTTCTGGGCCAAGGCGCGCATGGTGCCATGCCGCATGAGGGGGCGGATACGCTGCTGGCCGCCGCGCATCTGGTGGCGGCGCTGCAATCCATCGCGGCGCGCAACGTCAGCCCGCTGGACAGCGCCGTCGTGTCGGTGACGCAGATCCATGGCGGCGACGCCTGGAACGTGCTGCCCGAGACGGCCGTCATCCGCGGCACCACCCGCTGGTTCGATCCGGCCGTCGGCGACCTGATCGAGGCGCGGCTGCGCAAGCTGGCCGCATCGGTAGCCGAGGGTTTGGGCTGCACGGCCGGGATCGACTATGAACGGCGCTATCCCTCGACCCTCAACACGCCCGAGAACGCCGCCCTGGTGCGGAAGATCGCGGCGGCGGGCGGGCTTTCGGTCGTCGATGCCCCGCCCAGCATGGCGGCCGAGGATTTCGCCTTCATGCTGAACCAGGTGCCGGGCTGCTATTTCTGGATGGGGTCCGCCTGCCACACCGGCGACAATCCGGGCCTGCATTCGCCGCGCTTCGATTTCAACGATGCGCTGATCCCGCCTGCCGTCGGCTTCTGGCTGGACCTGGCGCTGGCAGAGCTGCGCGCGCCTTGACTCGCGAGACGGACGGTCATCATCGTGAGGCGATGATGACCCTCGACCGCCGCGACATCCGCATCTATCTGGCCGTGCATCGCTATGGCTCGATCCGCGCCGCCAGCGACCAGCTTGGGCTGGCGCCCTCGGTCGTGTCGCGCCAGATCGCCGACCTCGAGGCGCAGCTGGGCGTCACGCTGTTCGAGCGCAGCTCGAAAGGCGTGCGCCTGACCGATGCCGGGAACCTGGTGCTGGAACATGCCCGCCATGTCGTCGAGGAGGCGGGCTTCCTTCAGGAACAGCTGGCCGACCTGCGCGGCATCCAGCAGCGCAACATCCGCATCCATTGCGGCGAGGGATTCCTGGCGGATTTCATCCGCAACGGCCTGGCCGGATTCGTGTCGCGCAGCCCGCATGTGCGCTATGAGCTGCTGATCGGCTCGACGGACACGGTGGTCGCGGCGCTGGCCAATGGCGAAAGCGACATCGGCATCGCCTACAACCCGCCGGTGACGGGATCGGTGCGCAGCATCGTTTCGGCCAGCCACCCGCTTTGCGTGGTGATGCCGCCCGGCCATGCGCTGGCCGGCCTGCCGCAGGTCCGGCTGGCCGATTGCCTGGCCTTTCCCCTGGCGCTGCTGCCCAGGGGGCACGGCACCACCGACCTGCTGGCGCGGGTCGCCTCGGACAGCGGGCTTGCGCTGGCGCCGCAGCTGATGACCACCTCGATCGACGCGCTGCGCCGCTTCGTGACCGCGGGGCTGGGGCTTGCCTTCCTGCCCCGCGCCTCGGTCGCCATGGACCTGGCCGAGGGCGCGGCCGTGGTGCGCGAACTGGCCGACCTGGCGCTTCTGGGGGCGACGGCGCATCTGATGGTGCGGGCGCGGCGGCGGCTGCCGGCCTCGGTGGCGCAACTGGCCGGACATCTGGAACGCAGCATGGCCAGCTTTGCCGATGTTGCGCAGGGGGCAACACCTCGTTCGTAATCCGACCGCTAGCGCCGGCACCCCGGTTGCGGGAATTGTCGGGCATCAACAGGAGAGGATCACATGACAGAAACATCCACCGTCGGCGTCGTGGGCCTGGGCGCGATGGGCCTTGGCATGGCAGCCTCGGCCGTCCGGGCCGGTTTCCGCACCCTGGGGTTCGACCTGTCCCCCGAGCGGTCCGAACAGGCCCGCGCCGCGGGCGTGGAGCCGGCGGGCGATCTGGCCCAGGTCTTTGCGGCCGATCACGTCGTCTTTTCCCTGCCCACGGCGCGCGATGTCGAAGGGGTCATCGACCAGGTCTCGGGGGTGCTGCAGGCCCGGCCGCGGATCGTCGTCATCGACACCTCGACTTCGGAACCCGCGGTGTCGCGGGCGCTGGCGGCACGGCTGGCCGCCATGGGCCACGGCTTCCTGGACGCCCCGGTCTCGGGCGGGCCGGCGGGGGCGGCCAAGGGGGCGCTGACCATGATGATCGGGGGTTCCGCCGCCGACCTGGCCGATGCCCGGCCCGTCATCGACGCGCTGTCGGCCAAGGCGATCCATGTCGGCGACAGCGGCGCGGGCAATGTGGCCAAGCTGGTCAACAACCTGCTTTGCGCCGCCCATATGCTGACCACGGCCGAAGGGCTGCGCCTGGCCGAGGCGGCGGGCATCCCCGCGCAATCGGTGCTGGAGGTGCTGAACGCCGCGTCCGGCAGGTCCATGCTCAGCGAGGTGCATTTCCCCAACTGGGTGATGAACGGCGCCTTCGACAGCGGCTTCACCATGGCGCTGATGCAAAAGGACGTGCGGCTGGCGCGGCAACTGGCCGAAGAATGCGGCGCCCGGCTGCCGCTGACCGAAAAGGCCGCGCAGCTTTGGGCCGATGCGCCCTACCAGGGCAGCGACGATTTTACCCGCATGGGCGACTTCCGGGCGAAATGAGGTAAGGGACATGAACGTGACGACAATCGACGCCGCCGAACAGGCCGACCGGATCCTGGCGCTCTATCGCGAGATCTTTCCGGGCGCCGACATCGGCAGCCTGGTCGGCGGGGAGATCCTGCCCGGCTCGGGCGCGCAGCTGGAGCTGACCGACCCGGCCTCGGGCCAGGTCTTCGCGCGCTATGCCGATGCCGGCGCGGCCGAGATCGACGCCGCCATGGCGGCGGCGGCCCAGGCGCAGCGCGAATGGATGGCGATGCCCGCCGCCGCGCGCGGCCGGATCATGTGGGCCATCGCCGACCGGATCCGCGCCCACGCCCCGCTCATCGCCGAGATCGAAAGCCGCTCGGCCGGGCGCCCGATCCGCGATATCCGCGGCGAGGCGCTGCGCGTGGCCGAGATGTTCGAATATTACGCCGGCTGGTGCGACAAGCTTTACGGCGACGTGATCCCGGTGCCCTCCAGCCACCTGAACTACACCCGGCACGAGCCGATCGGCGTGGTCATGCAGATCACCCCCTGGAACGCGCCGCTGTTCACCGGCGGCTGGCAGATCGCGCCCGCCATCTGCGCCGGCAACGGCGTGGTGATCAAGCCCTCGGAACTGACGCCGCTGTCCACGCTGATCCTGGGCCGGATGTGCGAGTTGGGCGGCGCGCCGCGCGGGCTGGTCAACGTCCTCGCCGGGGCCGGGCCGACGGCGGGACAGGCCGGCGTCACCCATCCCCGGACGGGGCTGGTGGTCTTTGTCGGCTCGGCGCAGGCGGGCTCGGCCATCGCCGCGGCGGCGGCGCGGAAGACCGTGCCCTGCGTGCTGGAACTGGGCGGCAAGTCGGCGAATATCGTCTTTCCCGATGCCGACCTGCCGCGCGCGGTCATCGGCGCCCAGGCGGCGATCTTTGCCGGCGCAGGGCAAAGCTGCGTCGCGGGCTCGCGCCTGCTGGTGCATCGCAGCATCAAGGACCGTTTCGTCGCGGCCTATGCCGAGGCGGCGGAACGGATCGCCTTGGGCCATCCCCTCGACGAGGCGACGCATGTCGGCCCGATCAACAACCGCCGGCAGTGGCAGAAGATCGCCGAGATGGTCGGCGCCGGCGTGGCCGAAGGCGCCCGCATCGCCGCCGGCGGCGGCCGGCCGGCATCGCTCGAGGCAACCGGCGGCTTCTACTTCGCCCCGACGATCCTCGACGACGTGACGCCGCAGATGAGCGTGGCGCGCGAGGAAATCTTCGGCCCCGTCGTCTCGGTCCTGGGTTTCGAGACCGAGGAAGAGGCCGTCGCCCTGGCCAACGACAACCCCTATGGCCTGGCGGGCGCGGTCTGGACCGCGGACGTGGGCCGGGCGCATCGCATGGCCGCGGCGGTCCGCGCCGGCACCTTCTGGGTGAACGGCTACAAGACGATCAACGTCTGCTCGCCCTTTGGCGGCTTCGGGCGCTCGGGCTATGGCCGCTCGTCGGGGCAAGAGGCGCTGCTGGCCTATACCCAGACGAAAAGCATCTGGGTCGAGACCGCGGCCGAACCGCAGGTAAGCTTCGGCTACGCGCCCGGCTGATCGCGGGAAGCGGTCCGTGACACGGGGGATCGGTCGCAACCCGCGCCGATCCCGCGCGCATCCCGCAGTGGTCGCCCGCCCCCTGCGGCACGGTTTGACCGCGCCCATTCCCCGCGACTATGCTGCGTTCCGGCCCGCCCCTGGGCATTTTCCTGCGGGAGTCTGCATGATCCGTTCGCTGGGCATCGATCACGCGCTCGTTTGCGTGAACGACATCGTCGCGGTGCGCGACAGCTATCTTCGGCTTGGCTTTCTCAGCCGCGGCTTCAGCCAGCATCCCTGGGGCACCAGCACGACGGTGCTGATCTTCAGGGACCAGCTTTTCGAGATCGTCGGCATCGGCGACCCCGCACTGCTGGATGGCCATGAGGCCGGCGGCTTTCGCTTCGGCCGCCATGTCGAGGCCCATCTGGCGCAACGCGAGGGCGTCTGCCTGACCGCGCTCAACTCCGCCGATGCCGCCGCCGACGCGGAGGCACTGGGGCGGCGGGGCGTGACCGTCACCGGCACCATCGACTTCGGCCGCGCCGTCACCCGCTCGGACGGAACCCCGGACCGGACGCGGACGCAGCTGAAGATCCTGGCAAACGACCGGCATCCGCGGCTTTCGCTGTTCGCATGCCAGCAGTTCCGCCGCGATCTCATCGAATATCCCGAATGGATGGATCACCCGAACGGCGTCACCGGAATTGCCGGGCTGACGGTGGTCGCCGATCCCGAAGACACCGCCGCGGTCGTCGACTGGTTCGAGCGCATCCATGCCGCAAAGGCGGAAAGGCTGGACCCCCGGACCTTGCGGATCGCCACCGCCAGGGGCGGCTGGACCGTGACCGACCGCGCCGGGTTCATCGCGCGGCACGGCACCATCCCGAACATGCTGGCCGATGCGACCCTGCCAAGCGTCGCGGCCATCGACCTGATGACCGCCCGGCCTGCCGATGTTGCAGAGAAGGCGGCAGCGGCCGGCCTGGAGGCGCATTGGATCGACGACGCGCTGGTGCTGCCGCAGGCCGACCGGCTCGGCGGCGTCGTCCTGAGGTTCGGCCGCTTCGGGACGTGACGGCCGGCTGCGGAAGCCGCTGGCAGGAACCCTATCGGCAGGCCGGCGGGCGGGCCAGCGCCGCCGCTCCGGTCGATGCGGCAAGGCGCAGGAAGGACAGCGCGGCAAGCCCCCCGCCAGGCCCATGGCCAGCAAGACCGCGCGGAAATCGGCCAGCGCCGCCCCGGCGCCGCGACCACCCCACAGTTGCGACAACCGGATCGCCCCGACCGAACAGGCGACTGCCAGGACCATCGCGACCCGCTGGGTCATCGCCGGAAATGTCATCGCGGACGGGCGGTCGTCCCGCCCGATCTCTCATCATCGCCCTTGATCCCGGATCATCGGCGGCACGGACGCCCTGCCCCATATCGAGCGCCTGGCCGCAGCCATCGAGGCGCAGCCGCACGCCCGCATCCCCGGATCAAGGCGCATCGCCCTGCGCCAGGCCGCCGCCGCCAAAGGCATCGACCTGCCCAAGGCGCTGCTGTCCCGGATCGAATGACGGCCCCGCGCAAGACTCCCCAAGGGGCCATGCGATCATCAGCACGTCGCGACGGCCGGGCCGGGGCGCTTCAGCTGGCTCCCTGCCCGCTGAACGCCACGCCCGGCAAGGCGGCCTTGCGCCTGAGCGTCTCCAGCACCGCCGACCCGCCGCGCTGCCCAAAGCCATCCGCCCGCGACATCGCATGGACCGGGAAGGCCGCGGCGCCGGCGCCCAAGGGCAGGTTCAGGCTGGCGGCATAGATCAAGGCAAGGTTCAGATCCTTGGCCGCCAGCGCCAGGCCGAACTGGAGCGAAATATCCCGCCGAGGATCTTGCGGTCATAGGCCCCGGACCGGAACCCCTTGCTCGTCGTATTCGATCGCCCTCGGCAGCGGGGCCGGGCTCATCCGTTCCCCGTCCGTCCGGCTGGGCTGATGGCCGCCGCCAGATCCTCGATCACCGGCAGGTTCCGCAGCGGACCTGCAGCCTGCCAACCGCCAGCACGCGCTTGGCATGCGGGCAGCAGGTCCGGTGCGGCCGGCCGTCGACCATCCCGCACATGCCGAGGCGGCAGGCAGAGCGACAGGTCAGGGACGGATCGACGGTCCGCTGGATCCCGCTGACGACGTCGAGCACGGTCTGGTTGCCACGACGCCCCGGTCCACCAGACCCGCGCCAGACCGAAACCTCCATCGTCGTTGCATTCTCGCTCACGGCACAGTTGGCGGCTCACCTTGTGAACCCGCCGGATATCCGCGGGTGAAAGGATTGCGCACGCCCGTCGAGGATTTGCGCCGCCGCTGACAGCCAGATAGCCAGACTGACTCAGATGCGGGCTGCCGGGGGGTGAGAGCGGGGCATCGGCTTCCACGCCGTTTGCGCCGCCTGGGCGCGCTGCCCGCAAATCCGGCAGGGACGATGCGGCCCCATCGCAGGGCTTTCCGGCGCTTTCAGCGGGCGAGGTTCGCTTTCTGCCTATTATTCCGCCAGAAAATGCCCGACGCTCGTCAAATCCTGATTTCGCTTTGGCCGCAGGCGGCCCGGCTGTGGACAGTGCCCGCCCAGATGCGAAGATCATGGGCAGAGGCAAGGGTGGCGGCGATGACGATGTATTACAATGAAATGGTCGATGGCGGCCGGGTCCGCGAACCCTATGCCATGCTCTCGGACTGGATCGAGGCCATGCCTGCCGAGATCCGCCAGATGAAGCAGGCCGAGGCCGAGGCGCTGTTCCGCCGCATCGGCATCACCTTCGCGGTCTATGGCGAGGGCGGCGACCCGGACCGGCTGATCCCCTTCGACATGATGCCCAGGGTGTTCCTGCAAAGCGAATGGCGCCGGCTGGAACGCGGCATCAAGCAGCGGGCGCGGGCGCTCAACGCCTTTCTGCGCGACGTCTATGGCCGGGGCGAGATCGTGCGCGCCGGCCGCATCCCCGCCCGGCTGGTCTACCAGAACGCGGCCTATGAAAAGGCGGTGGTCGGCTTCGTGCCGCCGCGCGGGGTGTTTTCGCATATCGTCGGCATCGACATCGTCCGCACCGGCCGGGACGAGTTCTACGTGCTCGAGGACAATTGCCGCACCCCCTCGGGCGTCAGCTACATGCTGGAGAATCGCGAGATCATGATGCGCATGTTCCCGGCGCTGTTTCGCAACAATTGCATCGAGCCGGTGGACCAGTATCCCGAACTGCTGCGCCGCACGCTCGCCTCGGTGGCGCCGGCGAAATGCGATGGACCGCCGACCGTGGTGATCCTGACGCCCGGCCATTACAACAGCGCCTATTACGAACACAGCTTCCTTGCGAACCTGATGGGCGTCGAGCTGGTCGAGGGCAGCGACCTGTTCGTCGATGGCGGCTTCGTCTACATGCGCACCACCCAGGGGCCGAAGCGGGTGGACGTGATCTATCGCCGCATCGACGACCAGTTCCTCGATCCCTTGTGCTTCCGCCGCGATTCCATGCTGGGTGTGCCGGGCTTGATGGATGTCTATCGCTCGGGCGGGGTCTCGATCGCCTCGGCGCCGGGCGCGGGCGTGGCCGACGACAAGGCGGTCTATACCTTCGTCCCCGAGATGATCCGCTTCTACCTCGGCGAAGAGCCGATCCTGCGCAACGTCCAGACCTGGACGCTGTGGAAGGACGAGGATTACCGCTATGTCATGGCCAACCTCAAGGATCTGGTGGTCAAGGAGGTGCATGGCTCGGGCGGCTACGGCATGCTGATCGGCCCTTGCGCGACCCAGGCCGAGATCGAGGCCTTTGCCCTGCGCATCCAGGCCGACCCCGGCAATTACATCGCCCAGCCGGTGCTGGCGCTGTCCACCAGCCCGACCTTTGTCGACGAGGGGGTGGCGCCGCGCCACGTCGACCTGCGGCCCTTCTGCCTCTGCGGCGACCGGATCGAGCTGGTGCCGGGCGGGCTGACGCGCGTGGCGCTGCGCGAGGGCTCGCTGGTGGTGAACTCGTCGCAGGGCGGGGGCGTCAAGGACACCTGGATCCTGTCGGAATAATGGGAGGGTCAGCCATGCTCAGCCGCACCGCCGCCAACCTGTTCTGGATGGGCCGCCACCTGGAACGCGCCGAAACCGCCGCCCGCCTGCTGGACGTGGGCGCGCGCATCACCCTGCTGCCCAATACCGCCGAGGGCTATCGCAACGAATGGGAATCGCTGCTGCGCGCCTCGGGGGCGCAGGCCGCCTTTGCCGAGCGCTACGGCGACGAGATCACCCAGGAGAACATCGAAAGCTGGCTGTTCTTCGACCATGCCAACCCGTCCTCGGTCGCCTCCTGCATCGAGCGGGCGCGCGAGGGCGGGCGGATCGTGCGCACGGCGCTGACCAGCCAGGTCTGGGATGCGCTGAACATGGCCTATCAGGAGCTGCGGGCGCTGGAGCGGCAGCCGCGCGCCCGGCTGGATACCGCCATGCTGACCGATTTCACCACCCGGCACGGCTCGACCGTGCGCGGCGCGATCAATGCGACCCAGCTGCGCAACGACGGCTGGCATTTCGTCAACCTGGGCTATTCGCTGGAACGCGCCGACGCGACCGCGCGGCTGCTGGACGTGAAATATTTCGTGCTGCTGCCGCGGGTGGAGTTCGTGGGCTCGGGTCTCGACAACTATCAATGGCAGGTGATCCTGCGCGCGCTTTCGGCGCATCGGGCCTTCCACTGGGCCTATGGCGGCGAGGTGACGGCCGGCAAGGTGGCGGATTTCCTGATCCTGAACGGCGAGAGCCCGCGGTCGCTTTTGACCTCGCTTTACGAGGCGGTCTGGCATCTGGACGGCCTGGTGCGCCGCTATGGCGCCGAGGTGCCGGCCAGCGCCTCGGGCCGCGCGCATGAGACGCTGGAGCAGCTGATGGCGCGCGACATCGAGGCGATCTTCGACGAAGGGCTGCACGAGTTCCTGTCCTGGTTCATCAACGAGCTGGCCAGCATCTCGAACGCCGTGCATGACGATTACCTGAGCGGGCGGATGTAGGGGGCAGATGTCATGCGGCTGAAGATCATCCATGAAACCAGCTATTTCTACGATCCGCCGGCGCAGGGGCTGGTGCAGAGCCTGCGCCTGACCCCCTCGGTCCACCAGGGGCAGCGGGTCTCGGGCTGGACCATCTCGGTCTCGGGCGGCCAGCGCGGCGCGAGCTTCCGCGACGGCGCCGGCGACTGGATCGAGGGCTGGACCGTGCGCGGCCCGGTGCAGGAGGTCGTGGTCTCGATCGCCGGCCAGGTCGAGACGCGGGACACCGCCGGCGTGCTGCGCGACCATCGCGAGACCGTGCATCCGCTGGTCTACATGCGCCCGACCGCCGTGACCGGGACCGATCCGGGGCTATGCGAGCTTGCCCGTTCCGTGCAGGGCGAGGATGCGCTGGACCTGGCCCACCGGCTGGCCGAGGCGGTATCGGCCGCCATCGCCTACGTCCCCGGCGTGACCGAGTCGCACACCACCGCCGCCGAGGCGCTGGCGCTCGGCCAGGGCGTCTGCCAGGACCATGCCCATGCGCTGATCGCCTGCGCCCGCGAACGCGGTATGCCGGCACGCTATGTCTCGGGCTATCTGCATTCCAACGCCGGGGGCGAGCCGCATGACGCCGCCCATGCCTGGGCCGAGGTCCATGTCGGCGCCCTGGGCTGGGTCGGCTTCGATGCGGCCAATGCCTGCTGTCCCGACGACCGCTATGTCCGGCTGGGTTCGGGTCTGGATGCGGATGACGCGGCGCCGGTGCGCGGCACCACCTTCGGCACGGGCGAGGAAAGCCTGGACGTGCGGGTGCAGGTCGAGGAGATGGAGCAGTAGCCCTGCCTGTTGCGCCGGGCGCGGGGCGGTCGTATCCCTCGGGGGATTTGGTGCCATGGAACGGTCATGACCTATTGCGTCGGCTTGAAGCTCAACGAGGGGCTCGTCCTGCTCTCGGACACCCGGACCAATGCCGGGCTGGACAACATATCGACCTATCGCAAGATGTTCTTCTTCGAGCAGCCGGGCGAGCGGGTGATCGCGATCATGACCGCCGGCAGCCTGTCGCTGACCCAGACCACCATCGCCCGCCTGCAAGAGGCCATCGAACTGCCCGAGGCCGATGAAGAGACCTCGATCATGCGCGCGTCCACCATGCTGCAGGTGGCGACGATCATCGGCCGGACGCTGAACCGCACCCGGCGCGAGATCGTGGACCAGTGCCGCGACCTGAACCAGCAGGCCAGCGCCAGCATGATCGTCGGCGGCCAGCGCGCCGGCGGCGAGATGCGGCTGTTCCTGATCTATCCCGAGGGCAATTTCATCGAGGCGACCGAGGACACCCCCTTCCTGCAGATCGGCGAGCACAAATACGGCAAGCCCATCCTCGACCGGGTGGTGACGCCCCAGACCTCGCTGGCCGATGCGCAAAAGGCGGTGCTGCTGTCGATGGATTCGACGCTGCGCTCGAACCTGTCGGTGGGGATGCCGCTGGACCTGGCGGTGATCCGCAAGGACGACTGCCGGGTCAGCCACAAGCGCCGCATCCTGGAAGGCGACCCGGCCTTCATGGCCATGTCCGCCGCCTGGTCCGCGGCGCTGCGCGACAGCTTCGTCAAGGTGACGATCTAGCAGACTGTGGAAAAAGGGCCATGACAGGGCGTCGTGGCGGAATTCGTTCTGGATTCGGCGAATATCGGCCTGAAAACCGGGCATTTCCGGCAGAATTGAGGCGAATTTCCCGGTTCCCGGCCCAAGCTCTCCTGTCGCACGGATTTTTTCAGCAGCCTGCTAGCGCCCCTGTCAGCCAGGCTGGCAAAGGCATCCATGCCGGCCGTTCCTGCCCAAGGTCATTCCGGTGCCGGCCCTGCCTACGGCCATGGGCACAAAGGCCGGGGGACGATCCAAAGCTACGTGCAGCGCAATCTCGCAACCAGCCCGCCCAAGGCCGTGCCCCGGATCGGGATCGGGCTTCGTGGTCCCTGCCCAGGCGGCCGGACTATCCTGCACAAAATGTCGCAGGTCCCCACAATATCTTGACGGATACGGCGCCGTCATCCCTATATGTAGGCATCACGGTTTTTTCGGGTCGATCCGGTCCGAAAGCGAAGAGGGAAGCCGGTGCG
>NZ_VCBQ01000049.1:0-35635 GCF_006386455.1 Paracoccus sp. FO-3
GGGGGAACGCCGGGCCGGCCCCATCGAGGGGCCGGCCCGGCGTGGGGGCAAAGCCCCCCTCCCGCTCAGAAGCTGTTGCGTTCGTGATAGGTGCGCAGGAAGCCCTGGATGCGCGGATCCTCGGGGTGGTGCAGGATGCGGCCGGGGCTGTCCACGCCGACAAGCTCGCCCTTTTCCATGAAGGCGACCTGGTCGGCGACATGGGCGGCAAAGCCCATCTCATGCGTGACCACCACCATGGTCATGCCCTCGCCGGCCAGCGTCTTCATCACGTTCAGCACCTCGCCCACCAGTTCGGGGTCGAGCGCCGAGGTCGGCTCGTCGAAAAGCATCAGCCGCGGCTCCATGGCAATGGCGCGGGCGATGGCGACGCGCTGCTGCTGGCCGCCCGACAGGCGCGCGGGGTGGTTGCCCATCTTGTCGGCCAGCCCGACCTTGGCCAGCGCCTCGGCGGCGCGGGCCTGGGCCTCGGCTTTCGACAGGCCGCGCACCCGGACCAGCCCCTCGGCCACGTTGCCCAGCGCCGTCATGTGCGGCCACAGGTTGAACTGCTGGAACACCATGCCGATCGAGCGCCGCATCTCGCGCAGCTTGCGCCCCGACATCTTTCGCCCCGGCGCCTCGTAGCCGATCAGCTGCCCGTCGATGCGGATCTCGCCCGAATCGTATTCCTCGAGGAAGTTGATGCAGCGCAGCAGCGTGGACTTGCCCGAGCCCGAGGGCCCGATCAGGCAGGTCACCTTGCCCGGCGGGATCGCCAGGTCCACGTCCTTCAGCGCATGGAAGGGGCCGTAATACTTGTTGACCTTGCGAATATCGACGGCAGAAGCCTGCATCGGCTCAGGTCCTTTCGATCAGGTGTTTGGTGATGCGCGCCTCGAACCGGCGGCCGACGCGCGAGATGGTCTCGACCAGCGCCCAGAAGAACAGCGCCAGCACCAGGTTCGCCTCGAGATAGCGGAAGGTCTCGGTGGACATGCGGCTGACCTGGTACATCAGCTCGGGCACGGTGATGATGGACAGGATCACCGTCTCCTTGGTCAGGATGATCGAGAAATTGACCAGCGCCGGCAGCGCCGAGACCAGGCCCAGCGGCAGCAGGACGCGGCGCACGATGGTCGGCTCGGCCATGCCGATGGCGCGGGCGGCCTCGATCTGGCCATGCGGCACGGCGCGAAAGCCCGAGCGGAAGATTTCGGCGAAATAGGGGCTGCCATAGATGGTCAGGCCCAGAAGCCCCGCCGGCAGCGCGTCCAGCCGCAGCCCGACCAGCGGCCCGCCGTAATACAGCACGAACAGCTGCACCAGAAAGGGCGTGCCGCGGATCACCTCGATATAGGCCTGGATGATCCAGCCCAGCCAGCGCGGCCCGTAGCGCTGCATCAGCGCGATCACCAGACCCAGCGCCATGCCGAAGATGGTGCCCAGGATCCAGCACAGCACGGTGACGCCGAAGCCCCTCAGCAGGGCGGGGCCGTATTGTTCAAGGATGCTCCATTCCATCAGACGGCCGTCCTGTGTTCAAGGTAACGTCCCAGCGCCGCAAGGCACAGGTTGATCGCCAGGTAGATGCAGGCGGCGGCGATATAGACCTCCAGCGGGCGGAAGGTGGTCGCGGCCTGCGCCTGGCTGGCGCGGGTCAGTTCCAGGATGCCGACGACCGAGACCAGCGAGCTGGCCTTGACCAGCAGGATCAGCTCGTTGACCAGCGCCGGCAGCGACAGGGTGAAGGCCTGCGGCAGGATCACCCGCATCCAGACGTCGCGCGGGGTCATGCCGATGGCCACGGCGGCCTCGGCCTGGCCCCTGGGCAGCGCCGCGATGGCGCCGCGCCAGATCTCCGAGATATAGGCGCTGGCGCAGATGCCGACGGTAACGACCGCCGCGAAGATCGCCGGCACGTCGATGCCGATCACCGGCAGCGTGTAGTAGAACACCAGCAGCTGCACCAGCAGCGGCACCCCGCGCAGGAAGCTGACCCAGATCCCGCCGAGGCCGCGCAGGACCGGATAGGGCGACAGCCGCGCCGCGCAGACCAGCGTGCCGATCACCAGCCCCAGCGCGATGCCGAGCCCCGAGATCAGCAGCGTATAGCGGGCCGCCCAGAACAGCGGCTCGAAACTTTGAAGAAAGACCGGGATCGAAAACATGCGCGCCTCGCCTTGGCCCTTGGGGGAACGGGCGGGACCAGGCCCCGCCCGCCAGCGACTTAGTTCGCGGGGACTTCGCGGGGCAGTTCGGTATAGCTGCCCAGCCATTTCTCCTGGATCGCCTTGACGCGGCCGTCATCGGTCATCTTCAGCAGCGCGTCGTTGATGGCCTTGGCAAAGCTTTCGCTGCCTTCCTCCTTGCGCAGCACCCAGGCGAAATAGGTCGGCTGGCCGAACTGGGCCGGCTCGAACAGCGCGAAGGTCTCGGGGCGGTTCTTCACCAGATAGGTCAGGTTCGGCAGCGAGCCCGCCACCGCGTCCAGACGGCCCGCGGCCAGGTCGGCATAGGCTTCGTCCGTGGTGCCGTATTCCTTGACGTTCACGCCGCCCAGGCTTTCGCCATAGGCTTGCAGCTGGCGGAACTGCGCGGTGCCCTGCTGGACGCCGACGGTCTTGCCCTTGATGTCCTCGGGCTTGGCCAGCTCGGTGTTCGAGGCGGCGCGGACCAGCGAGACGGTGGCATCGGCGATCGGCAGGGTGAAGGTATAGCGCTCCAGCCGCTCGGGGGTGATCGTGACCGGCGCGATCACGATGTCGAACTTGCCGACCTCGAGGCCCGGCAGCTCGGCGGTCCAGGGGATGTCCTGATAGACCGGCTCGACGCCGATTTCCTTGCTGACCTCGTCGAACAGGTCCTTGGTCATCCCCTCGTAGGTGCCGTTGTTCAGCATGTCGAAGGGGGCATAGTGCATGTCGGTCGCGGTGACGATCTTGCCGGCGGCCTTGATGTCGTCAAGCTGGTCGGCCGAGGCCGCCGAGCCGAGCGCAAGCGCGGAAAGCCCGAAGAGCGCGGCCTTGAGGCTGGTGTGGAAGGTCATGTCTGTCTCCTTGTTGGACGGTAGGGGGCGCGGCCCGGTGCGTTGCGGCGCCGCGCCTATGGATCAGAGAATGGCGGGCAGATTCAACCCGTGCTCCCGCGCGCAGTCCAGCGCGATCTGATAGCCAGCGTCGGCATGACGCATGACGCCGGTGGCCGGGTCGTTCCACAGCACGCGGGCCAGGCGCGCATCGGCGTCCTCGCTGCCGTCGCAGCAGATCACCATGCCGGAATGCTGCGAAAAGCCCATGCCCACGCCGCCGCCATGGTGCAGCGACACCCAGGTCGCCCCCGAGGCGGTGTTCAGCAGCGCATTCAGCAGCGGCCAGTCGGAAACCGCGTCCGAGCCGTCCTGCATCGCCTCGGTCTCGCGGTTGGGCGAGGCGACCGAGCCCGAGTCGAGATGGTCGCGGCCGATGACGATGGGCGCCTTCAGCTCGCCGTTGCGGACCATCTCGTTGAAGGCCAGGCCCAGCTTGTGGCGGATGCCGAGGCCGACCCAGCAGATCCGCGCCGGCAGGCCCTGGAAGCTGATGCGCTCGCGCGCCATGTCCAGCCAGTTGTGCAGATGCGGGTCGTCCACCAGTTCCTTGACCTTCTGGTCGGTCTTGTAGATGTCCTCGGGATCGCCCGACAGCGCCGCCCAGCGGAACGGGCCGATGCCCTTGCAGAACAGCGGCCGGATATAGGCCGGCACGAAGCCGGGGAAGGCGAAGGCGCGCTCGAAACCCTCTTCCAGCGCCATCTGGCGGATGTTGTTGCCGTAATCGACGGTCGGGATGCCCTGGTCGTGGAAGGCCACCATCGCCTCGACCTGCTTGCGCATGGATGCGCGGGCAGCGCGTTCGACGGCCTTGGGGTCGGTTTCCTGGCGCGCGCGCCATTCGGCCACGGTCCAGCCCAGCGGCAGGTAGCCATGAACCGGGTCATGCGCGCTGGTCTGGTCGGTCACGATGTCGGGGCGCACGCCGCGCTTGACCAGTTCCGGGAACACATCGGCGGCATTGCCGATCAGCGCCACGGATTTCGCCTCGCCGGCCTTGGTCCAGCGGTCGATCATCTCCAGCGCTTCATCGAGCGAGTGGGTCTTTTCGTCGACATAGCGGGTGCGCAGGCGGAAATCGGCGCGGGTCTCGTCGCATTCGACGGCCAGGCAGCAGGCCCCGGCCATGACGGCGGCCAGCGGCTGGGCGCCGCCCATGCCGCCAAGCCCGGCGGTCAGGATCCACTTGCCCTTGAGGTTGCCGCCGTAATGCTGGCGCCCGGCCTCGACGAAGGTCTCGTAGGTGCCCTGCACGATGCCCTGCGACCCGATATAGATCCAGGAACCTGCGGTCATCTGGCCATACATGGCCAGGCCCTTCTTATCCAGCTCGTTGAAATGGTCCCAGTTCGCCCAATGGGGAACAAGGTTCGAGTTGGCGATCAGCACGCGGGGCGCGTCCTTGTGGGTCTTGAACACGCCCACGGGCTTGCCGGACTGCACCAGCAGGGTCTCGTCGGTTTCCAGCTTGCGCAGCGCGTCGACGATCAGGTCGAAATCCTTCCAGGTGCGGGCGGCGCGGCCGATGCCGCCATAGACCACCAGCTCATGCGGGTTCTCGGCCACGTCGGGATGCAGGTTGTTCATCAGCATCCGCATCGGCGCCTCGGTCAGCCAGCTTTTCGCGGTGATCTCGGTTCCGGTGGGCGGGAAGATGTCGCGGGTGTTGTGACGGGGATTGTCCATGTCTCTCTCCGTTCAGGCCAGCATGTTGCCGGAAATGATGATGCGTTGGATTTCCGAGGAGCCCTCGTAGATGCGCATGATGCGCAGGTCGCGGGCGATCCTCTCGATGGGGAAGTCGCGGGTGTAGCCATAGCCGCCATGCAGCTGCAGCGCGGTGTCGGCGATCCGGCCCGCCGCCTCGCTGGCGGCAAGCTTGGCCATGCTGGAGGCCAGCGAGAAGCGCCCGCCGTGGTCATGGGCGTGCTGGCGCTGCCGCGCGGCGTCCTGCGACAGCAGCAGGGCCGAGCGATAGGCCACACCCATGTCGGCGATCATCCAGCGGATACCCTGCCGGTCGGAAAGCCGCTCACCGCCGATCATGCGGTCCTTGGCATAGGCGATGGCGGCGTCCATCGCCGCTTTCGCCAGCCCCAGGCATTGCGCGGCGACCTCGATGCGGCCGTTGTCCAGGACCTGCATGGCGGTGCGGAAGCCCCTGCCCTCCTCGCCCAAGAGCGCGCCCTCGGGCAGGTGGCAGTCGAGGTTCAGGGTGAACACATGCCCGCCCTTCAGCCCCATCGTGCGCTCGGCCGCGCCCGGCTCCAGCCCCGGCGTGCCCTTGGGCAGGATGAAGGCCGAGATGCCCCTATGCGCCTTCTCGGGATCGGTCACGGCATAGACGACGATGAAATCCGCCACGCCGCCGTTCGAGATGAAGCATTTCGTGCCCTTCAGGTGCCAGCCGCTCTCGGTCCGGCGGGCACGGGTCTTCATGTCGGCGGGGTCGGAACCGGCGGTGGGCTCGGTCAGGGCGAAGGCCCCCAGCGCCTCGCCCGCCGCGGCTTTCGGCAGCCATTCCTGTTTCTGCGCCTCCGTCCCGCCCAGCAGGATCGAATCGGTCGCCAGGTAATGCGCCGTCAGCGCCGAGGCGGTCGAGCCGCAGGCCCCCGCCACGATCGCCACCGCCCGCAAAAGCGCCGGGGCCGAAATGCCGCTGCCGCCATGTTCCTCGGGCAGGTTCGCGCCCATCATCCCGGCCTCGCCCAGCACGGCAAGCTGGTCGTGGACGAAAGCCGAGGTCTCGTCGGTTTCCGCCGCCTTGGGCGCGATCCGCTCGGCGCAGATGCGCTCCAGCACGTCGCAGAACAGCCGTTCCTCCTCGGCCAGCATGCGCCAGTCGTCGCTCATGCGGTCTCCTCCAATCCGAATGCGCGCAGGATGGCGGCGCGGTCGCCGCCAAGGCGCGGGGCCGAGGTCTCGGCCACGGGTTTCTCTGCATCGAAGCGCACCGGCTGGCCGACGGTCGGCGCCAGCCCCAGCACCGGATGCGGCAGGCGGCTGACCAGCCCGCGCGTCAGCGCATGCTCGTTGCCCGCCGCCTGGGCGATATCCCAGATCGGCGCGGCGGGCAGGCCGGCGTCGGCCAGCGCGGCGACGGCTTCCTCGGTGGTCAGCCGGCGCGACCAGCTCTCGATCAGGCGCTTGAGGTCCGGCTCATGCGCGGTGCGGCTTTCGTCGCTGGCAAAGCGCGGGTCGCCGGCGGCCTCGGGCGCGCCGATCAGCGTGGCGAGCGTGGCGAACTGGCGCGGGTTCAGGACCGCGATCACCACCTGCCCGTCCTGCGTCGCAAAGCAACCGAAGGGGGTGGACAGGGGATGGCGGTTGCCCACCCGCTGCGGCAACTGGCCGGCATAGAGATGCAGCGCATGGCTGGTGGTCAGCATGGAAAACAGCGCGTCATACATGGCCACGTCCAGCGTGGCGCCCTGCCCGGTGGCGTTGCGGTTGACCAGCGCCGCCATGACCGCCCAGCTGCCGAACAGGCCGGCGATCAGGTCGGCCATGCTTTCGCCGGTCTTCAGCGGCGCGCCGCCTTCCTCGCCGGTGCCGGCCATCAGACCGGACATGGCCTGCACCACCAGGTCATAGGCCGGCAGGTCGCGGAACGGCCCCTGCTGGCCGAAGCCCGAGATCGAGCAATAGACCAGCCGCGGATTTTCCGCCCGCAGCGCCTCGGCCCCCAGGCCCAGCCGGGCGGCGACGCCGGGGCGGAAGTTCTCGACCACCACGTCGACGCGCGCGGCGATGGCCTTGGCCAGCGCCAGGTCGGCAGGATCCTTCAGGTCCAGGACCAGGCTCTGCTTGCCGCGGTTGTTCAGCGTGAAAAGCGCGCTTTCGCCGTCCTTGAACGGGCCGATATGGCGGTAGTCGTCGCCGGCGGGAGGCTCCAGCTTGATGACCTCGGCCCCCAGGTCGGCCAGAAGCGCGGTGCAATAGGGCCCCGCCAGCACGCGGGACAGGTCCAGCACCCTGATGCCTTGCAGCGGCTTCATGCCCGCAACTCCGGCGCCAGCGCGGCAAGGCGCTCCAGGATCGCCTTCAGCGTCGCGCGCAGGGTTTCGGCCTTGGCCTCGTCATAGGCAAAGGGCGGGGCCTCGGTCTCCAGATGCGTCGCCTGCGCCAGTTCCATCTGGATCGCGTGAACGCCCTGCCCCGGCTGGCCGTAATGCCGCGTCGTCCAGCCGCCCTTGAAGCGCCCGTTCAGAACATGGGTCCGGCCCGTCGCGGCTGCGACCTCCTGCGTGGCGGCCTCGATGGCCGGCGCGCAGGAGCGCCCGCCGTTGGTGCCGATGTTGAAATCCGGCAGCACGCCGTCGAACAGGAACGGGATCACCGAGCGGATCGAGTGGCAGTCGTAAAGGATCGCCACCCCGTGACGCGCCCGCACCCGTTCGATCTCGGCGGCCAGCGCCGCGTGATAGGGGGCGTGGAAACGCGCCTTGCGCTCGGCGATATCCTCGGCTGCGGGTGCGGTTTCCCAGATCGGCTCGCCGTCGAAATCGGTCAGCGGCACCAGCCCGGTGGTGTTCTGGCCGGGATAGAGGCTCGCGTCGTCCGGCCCGCGATTGGCGTCGATGACATAGCGGTGGAAGGTCGCGCGCACCGTGGTCGCGCCGGGCAGAAGCCCGTCATAGAGCCGATGAATATGCCAGTCGGTATCGGCCAGCACCTGCCCGCGCGGGTTCAGCCGGGCGCGGATGTCGTCGGGCAGCCAGGTTCCGGTATGCGGCAGGCCCAGGATGACCGGGCTGTCGCCCTGCGCGACTTCGACGGGGTTCACGGCCGCACCTCGTCCAGCAGGCTGGCGGGGACGGCGCCGACCAGCACGCCCTCGCGCACCAGCCGGGCGGATTCGGCCAGGTCGGGGGCAAGGTAGCGGTCCTGTTCCAGCGCCGGCACCGTCTGGCGCAGCGCGGCGATCACCGCCTGCAACGGGGCCGAGGTCGCCAGCGGCGCGCGGAACTCGACGCCCGCGCTGGCGCAAAGCGCCTCGATGCCCAGGATCTGCGCCAGGTTCGCGTTCATCCGCTTCAGCCGCCGCGCGCCATGCGCGGCCATGGAGACGTGATCCTCCTGGTTGGCCGAGGTCGGGGTCGAATCGGTGCTGCACGGCGTCGCCAGGTGCTTGTTCTCGCTCATCAGCGCCGCACTGGTCACTTCCGCGATCATCAGCCCCGAGTTCAGCCCCGGATCGGGGGTCAGGAAGGGCGGCAGGTCATGGCTCAGCGCCGGATCGACCATCAGCGCGATGCGGCGCTGGGAAATGGCGCCGATCTCGGCAATCGCCAGCGCGATCTGGTCGGCGGCGAAGGCCACCGGCTCGGCATGGAAATTCCCGCCCGAGACGATACGGTCGGCCCCGACCAGCACCAGCGGGTTGTCGGTCGCGGCGTTCGATTCGATCTCCAGCGTGCGCGCGGCCTGCCACAGCAGGTCGATGCAGGCCCCCGTCACCTGCGGCTGGCAGCGGATGCAATAGGGATCCTGGACGCGGGTATCGCCGATCCGGTGGCTCTCGCGGATCTCGGACCCCTCCATCAGCGCCCGGATGGCGCGGGCGGCGGCGATCTGGCCGCGATGGCCGCGCAGGGTGTGGATCTCGTCCAGGAAGGGCGCGGTCGAGCCCATGATGGCATCGGTCGAAAGCGAAGACGTGACCAGCGCCGCGCGGGCACTGGCAAAAGCCTCGAAAAGCCCCGCCAAGGCGAAGGCGGTCGAGACCTGGGTGCCGTTGATCAGCGCCAGCCCCTCCTTGGCGGCCAGCACCACGGGCGAAAGCCCCGCGGCCGCCAGCGCCTCGGCCGAGGGCATCTCGCGGCCCTCATAAACTGCCCGGCCCTCGCCCAGCATGGCGGCGGCCATATGCGCCAAGGGCGCCAGGTCGCCCGAGGCGCCGACCGATCCCTGCGCCGGGATCACCGGCAACACGCCGCGCGCCAGCATGTCCTCGATGAGTTGGGTCACCTCGGGACGCACGCCCGAGGCGCCGCGGCCCAGCGACAGAAGCTTCAGCACCATGATCAGGCGCACGGTTTCCGGCTCGACCGACTCGCCCACGCCGCAGCAATGCGACAGGATCAGGTTGCGTTGCAGCGTGGCGGTATCCCGCGCCGCGATCTTGATCGAGGCGAGCTTGCCGAAGCCGGTGTTCACGCCATAGACCGGCGCCTCGCCATTGGCGGCGGCGGCGATGCGGGCGGCGGATTCGGCGATGCCGGGACGGGCGCTGTCGGCCAGGCGCACGGCCAGCCCCTTGCGCCAGACCTGCTCAAGCTCGGCTAGGGTGGTTTCACCGGGGGTAAGGATCAGTTCAGACAAGTTCGCCTCCGACGATGCGGGCATGAAGGGGGTTGAAGCCGATGCGATAGGTCAGCTCGGCCGGGTGGCGGATGTCCCAGACCGCCAGGTCGGCGCGCATGCCGGGTGCCAGCCGGCCGCGATCCGCCAGGCCCAGCGCGCGGGCGGCGTGGCGCGTGACGCCGGCCAGGCATTCGGCCGGGGTCATGCGAAACAGCGTCGCGCCCATGTTCATGGTCAGAAGCAGCGAGGTCAGCGGCGAGGTACCGGGGTTGCAATCCGTGGCCAGCGCGATCGGCACGCCGGCCTCGCGCAGGGCCTGCATGGGCGGATATTGCGACTCGCGCAGCGTATAGAAGGCGCCGGGCAGCAGCACCGCCACGGTGCCCGCGGCCGCCATGGCCTCGATCCCGTCCTGGCCCAGATATTCCAGGTGATCCGCCGACAGCGCCCCGTGCCGCGCCGCCATGGCCGCGCCGCCCAGGTCGGAAAGCTGCTCGGCATGCAGCTTGACCGGCAGGCCCAGCCCGGCCGCATGGTCGAAGATGCCGGCCATTTCCTCGCGCGTGAACGCGATGCCTTCGCAGAACCCGTCCACCGCGTCGATCAGCCCCTCGGCATGGCCGCGCCGCATCCCGGCGACCACCACATCGCGGATATAGCCCGCGCGGTCGTCCTTGTATTCCGGCGGCAAGGCATGGGCGGCCAGCCAGGTCGTGCGCACCGTCACGGGACGCGCCTGCCCGATGCGGCGGGCGACGCGCAGCATCTTCAGCTCGCTGTCCACATCCAGCCCGTAGCCCGACTTGATCTCCAGCGTGGTCACGCCCTCGGCCAGCAGCGTATCGACGCGCGGCAGGGCGGATGCCAGCAGCGCCTCCTCATCCGCCTCGCGGGTGGCGCGGACGCTCGACAGGATGCCGCCGCCGGCGCGGGCGATTTCCTCATACGAGGCGCCTTCCAGCCGCATCTCGAACTCGCGGGCGCGGTCGCCGCCAAAGACGATATGGGTGTGGCAGTCGATCAGCCCCGGCGTCACCAGCCGCCCGCCCAGGTCATGCCGCGTCGCATCGGCATAATGCGCGGGCAGATCCGATTCGGCGCCGATCCAAGCGATTCGCCCGGCCTCGATCACCAGCGCCCCCTGCTCGATCAGGCCGTAACCACCTGATTCTTCGTCCATCGTGACAAGCTGGGCGTGGTGGAGAAGCTGCATCGGATCGCATCCCGGATTGATTTCTCGGTCGTTCTATGTCTAAACTTATTTCATCTCTATGTCTAAACTTATTTTGGCACAAAGAAGGGCGACGGGATGACGGTTATCTGGGCGGAGCGGGCCTTGTTGCCCGATGGATGGGCAGAAAATGTCCGGGTGACGGTCGAACAGGACCGAATCGCGGCGGTGGAAAAGGACGCCGCCCCGCAGGGCCATCGCACGGGCCTGCTGCTGCCGGCGCTTGCCAACCTGCACAGCCACGCCTTCCAGCGCGCCATGGCCGGCCTCAGCGAAGCGAAGGGCCCCGAGCCGCGCGACACCTTCTGGACCTGGCGCCAGATCATGTATCGCTTCCTCGACCACCTGACGCCCGAGGATGTCGAGGCGATCGCCGCGCTGGTGCAGATGGAGATGCTGGAGGCCGGCTATGCCACCAATGTCGAGTTCCATTACCTGCACCACCGCCCCGGCGGCGCGCATTACGACAATATCGCCGAGATGGGCGAACGCATCGCCGCCGCCGCCGGGCGCACCGGCATCGGCCTGACGCTCTTGCCGGTGCATTACCAGTTCGGCGGCGTGGACCGCCGGCCGCTCGCCCCCGGCCAGAACCGTTTCGGCACCACGCCCGAGGAGTTCCAGCGCCTGCTGGACGGTTGCGAGGCCGCGCTGCGCGCCCTGCCCGCCGATTCGGGCATCGGCGTCGCCCCGCATTCGCTGCGCGCGGTCAGCCCCGAGGGCCTGCAAGCCTGCGTCGCGCTGCGCCCCGGCCGGCCGCTGCACATGCACCTGGCCGAGCAGCTGCCCGAGATCGAGGAAATCAGCGCCGCCTATGGCCGCCGCCCGGTCGAATGGCTGCTGGACAACCACCAGCCCGAGCGGCGCTGGACGCTGATCCACCTGACCCACATGACCGAGGACGAGACCCGCCGCCTGGCCGCCACCGGCGCCGTGGCGGGGCTGTGCCCGATCACCGAATCGTCCTTGGGCGACGGCATCTTCAACGGCACCATCTGGGCCGAGGCGCAGGGCCGCATCGGCTTCGGCTCGGACAGCAACATCCGCATCTCTCTGGTCGAGGAACTGCGGACGCTGGAATACAGCCAGCGCCTGCGCGACCGCGGCCGGGCGATCCTGGCCCAGCCGGAACGCTCGACCGGGCGGGTGATCTACGAGGCCGGGCTCGACGGCGGCGCCACGGCGGCGGGGCGCGAGACGGGGGCGATCCGGCCCGGCCTCTGGGCCGACCTGATCGCGGTCGGGCTGGACAATCCGGTCATGGCCGGGCGCAAGGGCGACCAGCTGCTCGACAGCCTGGTCTTTGCCGGCCATGACGGGCTGGTGCGCGACGTCTGGTCGGCGGGCCGCCATGTCGTGCGGGACGGCAGGCATATGGACCGCGACCGCATCATCGCCGATTATCTGGCAACCATAGCCCGGCTTCAGGATCGCATGTGACCGAAAGAAACGCCTCCAAGGCGCAAGCCATCACTAGCGAGGTGCGCCGCCGCATCGTGGACCGCGAATGGCGGCAGGGCGACCGCATCCCGGACGAGGCCGAACTGGCCGTCGAATTCGGCGTCGCCCGCGCCACGGTGAACAAGGCGCTGCAAATGCTGGCCGAAGAGGGGCTTCTGGACCGCAAGCGCCGCGCCGGCACCCATGTGACGGTGAACCCGGCGCGCAAGGCCACGCTGACCATCCCCATCGTGCGCGAGCAGATCGAGCAGGCGGGGATGGAATACAGCCACCGCGTCGTCGCGCAGCGCCGCAGCCCGCTGCCGGCCGATGTCGCCGCCCGCATGGCCCTGCCCGAGGGGCGCGAGCTGATCCACCTGCGCACCGTGCATTACGGCGACGACAAGCCCTTCCAGGCCGAGGACCGCTGGATCAACCCCGCCGCCGCGCCGGGGGCCGAGGCGGTGGACTTCCAGCGCATCACCGCCAACGAATGGCTGGTCAGGAACTTTCCCTGGCTGCATGCCGACATGGCCTTCTCGGCCGAGAACGCCAGCGCCCGCGACGCCCGGCTGCTGGAGACGCGGCAGGGCACCGCGCTTCTGATCCTGCAGCGCACCACCTTCAACGACCTGGGCGCCATCACCTCGGTCCGGGTGGCCTTTCATCCCGGCTATGCCATGATCGCAACGCACTAGCGGCCGCGCCGGCTTCACTTTGCGCGGCCCTTCGCCTAATAGGCTGGCAATCCCAAAAAGGAAAAGCCATGGCCAGCGCCAATCTCAACATCATGATCAAGGCCGCGCGCAAGGCGGGCCGCAGCCTCGTCAAGGACTTCCGCGAGGTCGAGAACCTCCAGGTCTCGGTCAAGGGCGCGGGCGATTTCGTCAGCCGCGCCGACCGCGAAGCCGAGCGCATCATCAAGGAAGAGCTGCGCACCGCCCGCCCGAACTACGGCTGGATCGGCGAGGAAACCGGCGAGGAAGCCGGCGAAGACCCGACCCGGCGCTGGATCGTCGACCCGCTGGACGGCACCACCAACTTCCTGCACGGCCTGCCGCATTGGGCGGTCTCGATCGCGCTGGAGCATAAGGGCGAGATCGTCGCATCCGTGGTCTTCGACGCCGCCAAGGACGAGCTGTTCACCGCCGAGCGCGGCGACGGCGCCTTCCTGAACGACCGCCGCATCCGCGTCTCGGGCCGCCGGCAGATGATCGAATCGATCTTTGCCACCGGCGTGCCCTTTGCCGGGCGCGGCACCCTGCCCGCGACGCTGCGCGACCTGTCGCGGCTGATGCCGCTGACCGCGGGCGTCCGGCGCTGGGGCGCGGCCTCGCTGGACCTCGCCTATGTCGCGGCCGGCCGCTACGAGGGCTATTGGGAACGTGGCATCAAGTCCTGGGACGTGGCCGCCGGCATCCTGCTGGTGAAAGAGGCCGGCGGCTTCGTCGAATCGATCCGGCCCGAGCAGAGCGCGATCGAATCGGGCTCGATCGTCGCCGCCAACCCGCAGCTTTTCGACGAGTTCGCAGGATTGGTGCGTCAGCGCGACTGAGCCCGGCTTGACCTTTGCCGCGTGCAAGGGCATGGGCGAAACTCAAGACTGGGATATCCGCAATGCCCAACAACCGCCAGACGGGGCCGCTGATGGCCCCGGCAGCCAGCCCGCCTGCCGTCCCGCCGCCGCTTGCCGTGCCGCGCGCCGAACGGCAGGGCGCGGCGATCCTGATGATCTGTGCCTCGGCGCTGATCTTTGCGGCGCAGGACGGCATCTCGCGCTATCTGGGCGCCACCTATTCGCCGATCTTCGTCATCATGCTGCGCTTCTGGTTCTTCGCGGCCTTCGTGATCCTGCTTTGCGCACGGGCACCGGGCGGACTGGGCCGCGCCGTCCGTTCAAAACGGCCCTGGACGCAGATATTCCGCGGCGTGCTGCTGGTGGCGGAGGTCGTGGTCACGGTCGAGGCTTTCGTGCGGCTGGGCCTGATCAACACCCATGCGATCTTTGCCTGCTACCCGTTGCTGATCTCGGCGCTGTCCGGGCCGGTCCTGGGCGAAAAGGTCGGCTGGCGCCGCTGGGCGGCGGTCGCCGTGGGCTTCGTCGGCATCCTGATCGTGCTGAAACCGGGCAGCGGCGTCTTCAGCGCCGATGCGGTGCTGCCCTTCGTCGGCGCGGCCATGTTCGCGGTCTATGGCCTGCTGACCCGGATGGTCGGGCGCGACGATCCGGCCATGGTCAGCTTTTTCTGGACCGGCATCGCCGGGGCCGTCGCCATCACCCTGGTCGGCATCTGGCATTGGGAGCCCATCGCCGGGCGCGACATCCCCTGGCTCCTGCTGCTCTGCTTTGCGGCGGTGGTGGCGCATTTCATGCTCATCAAGGCCTATGAGCTGGCCGAGGCCTCGGCCTTGCAGCCGTTCTCCTATACCCAGCTCGTCTGGGTCAGCCTCTTTGGCGTGGTGATCTTTGGCGAGACGCTGGCGCCGAACGTCGCCCTCGGCGGCCTCATCGTCGTCGGCGCCGGCCTGTTCACCTGGTGGCGCGCTCGCCAGCGCGAGCGGGCCGGGCAGCGCTAAGCGGGGCGGCGCTGGCCTCCTCGACCGGCGCCGGGCCCAGCACCTCGGCCAGCACGCCGCCCGCGGCATAGGCCGCCAGCCGGCGCGCCGGCATCGACGGCCGGGACGAGGCGACCAGCCGGATCGGCGGCGGCGCCGGCGCGGGCTTCATGCCGCCCCCGGTCAGATCCCATGTCGGCACCAGCGGCACCGGCTGGCCCTTGATGCGGGCGCGATAGACCGGCAGCGCCTCGGCCACGCGCATGACGTAGTTGCGCGTCTCGTCGAAGGGGATCATCTCGACCCAATCGACCGGGTCCACCTGCCCGCGCAGGTCGCCGAACTCGTCCAGCCAGCGGGCCGAGCGCCCCGGCCCGGCATTGTAGCCCGCCGCGACCAGCGCGATCGAGGGACCGAAGCGGTCGCGCAGCCCCGCCAGATAGGCAGCGCCCAGCCGGGCGTTATAAGCGGCGTCGCGGGTCAGCCGCCCCTGTTCGAAGGGCTCGCCGACCTTGCGCGCCATGGAACGCGCGGTGTCGGGCATGACCTGCATCAGCCCCAGCGCCCCGGCATGCGACGAGACGGTATGGTTGAACTCGCTTTCGCGCCGGGCGATGGCCATGACCAGCTCGGGCGGCAGGCCCAGCTCGCTGTTCTCAAGGCCCGTCAGCGGGAAATAGGCGGCCGGGTAGACCGCGCCCTTGGCGGCGGCGGCCTTGGCCAGGCGCAGCGCGTGCCAGGGCTGCCGCATCTCCAGCATCATCCGCGCCATGCGGCCGATGTCCTCGGGCGCGGCGGTTTCGGCCAGGTGCAGGAAGAAGCGCGCGCCCTGGTCGGGCTCGCCCGCCGCGACCAGCCAAGTGCCGGCCTGCCAGACCGGGTTAGTGCGCAGCGGGCTGCCGCGCCAGTCGGGCAGGCTGGCCTCGCTGCGCCCGGCGACGGCCAGCGCGGGCTGCATCGGCAGGCCCAGCCTTTCGGCGGCCAGCTGGCCATACCAGGCGGATTGGTATGCGGCGGCACGGGCATAGGCCGCACCGGCGCCGGCCTCGTCGCCCCCGGCCTCCAGCGCCCGGCCCTGCCAGTAATGCGCGCGCGACAGCGAGATCGGGCTCGCCACCGCCCGCTCGAGCGTGCGGAAATGCTGGAGCGCCCGGTCCGCCGCGCCGCCGCGCAGCGCGGCATAGCCCGCCAGCCACTCCAGGTCGGAAAAGGCATCGCTGCCCGGCGGCAGGAAATGCCCGGCGGCCAGCCTTTCGGCCAGGGTCCAGTCGCCCTGCCGCAGCGCAAGGCGCGCGTAATCGGCGCGCTTGCCGGCCCAGGCCGCGGGATCGCGCAGCGCCTCGGCGCTGGTCGAGCGCTCCAGCATCAGGTCGCGCGCCAGTTCGGGCATCTTGGCCCAGACCCGCCAGCGGAAACGGTCGAGCGCCAGGCCCGCATCGTCCCGCTGCGCCTCGGGCAGGGCCAGGATCAGCGCATCCACCCCGGCCTGCCCCGATTGCAGCGCCAGCCGGGCGCGGCCCAGGGCTTGCGCCGGGACCGAGGCCATGGGCAGCACCACCTGCGCCGCCTGCCATTCGCCCAGATCCAGAAGCCGCATCAGCCGCGCATCGTGCAGCCCGGCAACCTCGGCGCCATGGGCGGCCAGAAAGGCGTCGGCCTCGGGCTTGGTCAGCGCCTGCTCGGTCCAGAACCGCGCGATCTCGGCCCTGGCGGCCGCGGGGTCGGTCGCCTGCAGGGCCACGATCAGGGCCGTGGCACCGTTCAGCGTGTCGGGCCGGCGGGTGCCGAACCACGCGATCACCTCGGCCGGAGGCAGGTCGGGGCGCAGCACCGCGTCGCCGCGCTTCCAGAACAGCGCCATGCCGGGCCAATCCGCATGGCGGCGGGCAAAGTCGCGATATTCCGGCCAGCCGCCCTGCCCGGCCCGCAGCCGCTGCCAGGCAATCAGGTCGCGGGCGATGGGCCCCGAGGCTTCGGCCGCGGCCGCGGCGCTGGTCCAGTCGCGCATCGCCGCCGCCGCCAGGGCGCGGGACAGATGCCCGGCATCCTCGGCCCCGGCCGGCAGGGCGAAGCTCAGCGCAAGGGCCAGTGCCGGCCCCAGGATCCTGTCGCGGAAAGGATACATCATGGCCCCATTTCTGCGAGGTTCCGCCGCGCGGCGCAACTCACATCCTTGGCAATCCGCGCATCCGCATGTAAGCCGCCATCAGAGGCAAATTCAGGATACCCACATGTTCAGAGGCTCGCTGCCCGCGCTGGTCACGCCCTTCACCCCGGACGGGGAGCTGGATCTCCCCGCGCTGGAAAAGCTTGTCGAGTGGCATGTCGACCAGGGCAGCCACGGGCTGGTGCCCGTCGGCACCACCGGCGAAAGCCCGACGCTGAGCCATGAGGAACACCGCAAGGTGATCGAAGAGGTCGTGCGCATGGCGGCCGGCCGCATCCCGGTCATCGCCGGCGCCGGCTCGAACTCGACGCGCGAGGGGATCGGGCTGGTGCAGCACGCGCAGGCGGCGGGCGCCGATGCGGCACTGGTGGTGACGCCCTATTACAACAAGCCGACCCAGGCCGGGCTGGTCGCGCATTACACCGCGCTGCACGACGCAAGCGACCTGCCGATCATCATCTACAACATCCCCGGCCGTTCGGTCATCGACATGGCGCCCGAGACCATGGGCGAACTGGCCCGGCTGCCGCGCATCATCGGCGTCAAGGACGCGACCGGCAAGCTCGAGCGCGTCTCGATGCAGCGCGCGGCCTGCGGCAAGGATTTCGTCCAGCTTTCGGGCGAGGACGCGACGGCGCTGGGGTTCAACGCCCATGGCGGCGTCGGCTGCATCTCGGTCACGGCGAACGTGGCGCCCCGGCTCTGCGCCGCGTTCCAGGAAGCGACGCTGGCGGGCGACTACGCCCGCGCGCTGGACTACCAGGACAAGCTGATGCCGCTGCATGTGGCGATCTTCCTGGAGCCGGGGGTGGCGGGCGCGAAATACGCCATGTCGCGGCTGGGCCTTTGCAGCGACGCCGTGCGCCTGCCGCTGGTCGGGCTGACCGATGCGACCAAGGCCCGCGTCGACGCGGCGCTGGCCCACGCCGGGCTGATCTGAACCGCGCATCAGGCCGGAACGAGAGGGGGCGGGCTTTCCGCCCCTTTTTCACGGCCGGTCCGGCGGGACCGGCGCAGCCGGGGGCTTTGCGCCCCCGGACCCCCGCAGGATATTTAAGCACAAAAGAAGCGGCCGCACCGGCTTTCCCGCCCCCCCCGCTTCTTTCGTGGATAAATATCCTGGGGGAGCGCGGAACGCGCGGGGGCAAAGCCCCCCAGCAAGCGTACCGCCTGGCTAGTCCCCCGGCTGCCGGTCGACCAGGCTTTCCTTGTCCGGGTCGCAGAAGGTCGCCCAGTCCTTGCCGGGCGCCGGGCGGGGCAGGTCGTCGCGGCTCCAGCCCAGGTGCATATGCGCCTTGGCGATGAAATAGCCCGTGACCGGCGCGGTCAGGAACAGGAACAGCGTGATCAGCAACTCGTGCCAGGTCAGCACCCCGTGCCGCGCCGGGAACCAGATCAGCGAGGCGACCAGCACCGCCCCGACGCCCAGCGTCGCCGATTTCGTCGGCGCGTGTAGCCGGGTCATCGGGTCGGGCAGCTTGACCAGCCCGTAGGAGCCGACGAGGCCGAAGAACCCGCCCAGCACCAGCAGGACCGAGACGATGATTTCCGCGATCATGCCCATCCCCTATTCGATGATGTCGCCGCGCAGGACGAATTTCGCATAGGCCACGGTCGAGATGAAGCCGACCATGGCGAACATCAGCGAGGCCTCGAAATACATCGTCGTGCCCTTGTCGATGCCGAACAGCGTCAGGAGCGCGATCATGTTGATCGCCATGGTGTCCAGCGCCAGCACCCGGTCCGACAGGCCCGGCGCGAAGACCACGCGGTAGAGGCAGAACAGCAGCGCCAGCGAAAAGCAGCCATAGGCGAAGAGCAGCGCGTATCCGATCATTCGAAGATCTCCTTCAGCCGGGCCTCGTAGCGGGTCTTGATCTCGTCCAGAACCGCATCCGGGTTGGGGGCGTGCATGGCATGGACCAGCAGGGCGCGCCCGTCCTCGGACAGGTCGCAGCTGACCGTGCCGGGGGTCAGGGTGATGGTCGCGGCCAGCGCCGTGATCGCCTCGGGGTGGCGCAGCTCCAGCGGCACGGCGATCCAGGCCGGCCGAAGCGCGCGGCGCGGCATGAACAGCACGATCTGCGCCACGGTGAAATTCGCCTTGGCGATGTCCCACAGGACCATGGCCAGATAGGCGGGGATCCTGGAGGGCGCGCGATAGCCGTTCGTGCCGGGCCAATAGGGTGCGGTGATCAGCGGCACCACCACGCCGATCATCGCGGCAAAGACCAGCGAGCCCACGGCCCAGCGATTGACCAGGGCCATCCAGACCAGCGCCAGGGTGAAGGACAGCCAGGGATGCGGGAACAGCCGGCGGATCATTTCGTGCCCTCCTGCCCTTCCAGCACGGCCGAGACATAGGCGTCGGGGTCGTGAAGCTGCGCCGCCGTCGCCTCGGCCAGGCGCATGGCGGGGCCGGCGAATGCAGTCAGCGCGACGATGCCCGACAGGAGCAGCACCACCGAGGCCACTGCCAGCCAGTTCGCCGGCGCATCGCCGAGATCCTGGACCGGCTCGTCCGGCTCCAGCTTGGGGCCAGCCGCGGCTGCCGCAGGCGGAACGGGGGCCAAGCCAAGCTCGAAGCTTTTCCAGAACAGGATGGTGCCGGCCCGCGACAGGGCATAGATCGCGACCAGCGAGGTGATCAGGATGATCGCCCAGATCCAGACCATCGCCGGCGCCCCCCCGGTCGCCTGCATCACCAAGAGCTTGCCGACGAAGCCCGAGAAGGGCGGCATCCCCACCACGGCGATGGCGGCGACGAAATACAGCGCCGCGACGAGCCCGTTGCCCGGCATCACCCGGTCCAGCCGCAGCCACAGGTCGCCCCGGCGCGCGCCGATCATGTCCATGACCAGGAACAGCGCGCCGGCCGCCAGCGTCGAATGGACCAGGTAATAGACCGCGGCCGAGGTGCCCTGCGGCGTGAATTGCGCCACCGCGATCATCAGCGTGCCGATCGAGCCGATGGCGGCGAAGGCGGCCAGCCGGCCCAGGTGGCGGGTGCCGAGGATGCCGACCTGGCCGATGGCCAGGGTGAACAGCGCCGCGGGCAGCAGCAGGTCCGCCACCACGCTTTGCGTGACCGCATCCTGCGGAAAGACCAGGGTGAAGAAGCGGATGATGCCATAGACCCCCACCTTGGTCATGATGGCGAACAGCGCCGCCACCGGCCCCGGCGCATTGGCATAGGTCGAGGGCAGCCAGAAATGCAGCGGCACCAGCGCCGCCTTGATCGCAAAGACCAGCATCAAGAGCACCGCGCCGACGCGCAAGAGCGCCGTGTCCTCGGCCGGCATCGCCGCCACGCGCAGCGCCATGTCGGCCATGTTCAGCGTGCCGGTGACGGAATAGAGCACCCCCAGCGCCGCCAGGAACAGGGTCGAGCCGGCGAGGTTGTAGGCGATGTATTGCACGCCGGCGCGCAGCCGCATCTCGCCCCCGCCGTGGATCATCAGCCCGTAGCTGGCGATCAGCAGGATCTCGAAGAACACGAACAGGTTGAAGGCGTCGCCGGTCAGAAAGGCGCCGCAGACCCCCATCAGCTGGAACTGCCAGAGCGCATGGAAATGCCGGCCCTTGCGGTCCCAGCCCGAGCCCATGGCGTAAAGCTGCACCGCCAGCGCCAGAAGCGCGGTCAGAAGCAGCATCAGCGCCGCCAGCCGGTCCAGCATCAAGACGATGCCGAAGGGCGCGGCCCAGTTGCCCAGGCGATAGACCTGCACCTCTCCGCCCGCCGCCAGCAGGTTGAGGTAAAGCGCCACCCCGGCCAGCGCCGCGGTCGCGGCGACCGAGAACACCCGCTGCAGCAGCAGGTCGTGGCGCATCCACAGGATGATGAGCGGCCCGATGACCGCGGGCAGGACGACGGGGGCGATGATCAGGTGGCTCATGCGTCACCATCCCCGGACATGCGATCGGCAGAAAGGGAATCGGCCGGCAGGCGGTCGGCGCGCGGCATGTCCACGCGGTCGTCGCCCCCTTCCAGGAAGGCCCCCAGCGCCATCATCACCACCACCGCGGTCATGCCGAAGGAAATCACGATGGCGGTCAGCACCAGCGCCTGCGGCAGCGGGTCGGTATAGCTCGCCGCCCCGTCCCGCAGCACCGGCGGCGCGTTCACCACCAGCCGCCCGGTCGAGAACAGGAACAGGTTGATGGCATAGCTGAGCATGGTCATGCCCAGCACCACCGCAAAGCTGCGCCGGCGCAGGATCAGATAGACCCCCGCCGCGGTCAGCATGCCGATCGCGCTTGACAGCAGCAGTTCCATCAGCGCCGCGCCTCCTTGCTGGGGTCGATGTCCATCGGGTGCAGGTTCACCGTCTCGCCCGCCGTCCGCGCGATGCGCGACAGCGAGTTCAGCGCCAGCATCACCGCCCCCACCACGCACAGGAACACGCCCAGGTCGAAGCCCATGGCCGAGGCCAGCTCGAACTCCTCGAGCCCCGGCAGCTTCACATAGCCATAGGTCGAGGTCAGGAAAGGCAGCCCCGCGAACCAGGCGCCGATGCCGGTCAGCCCGGCGGCGATGACGCCGGCGCCGATCAGCGCGTGATAGTTGATCTTTTGCCGCTCCTGCGCCCAGGCAAAGCCCGAGGCCATGTATTGCGACACCAGCGCCACCGAAACCACCAGCCCGGCGACGAAGCCGCCGCCCGGCATGTTGTGGCCGCGCAGGAAGATATAAAGCCCCACCACCAGCGCGATGGGCAGGACCAGCCGCGTCACCACCACCAGCATCAGCGGATGGCGGTCGCCGGCGCGGCGGCTGTCATGGACCCAGTTGCGCAGCCGCCGGCCGCTGGCGCCGGCCAGCAGCGTCTCGGTCAGGGCGAATATGGTCAACGCGGCGATGCCCAGCACGGTGATCTCGCCGAAGGTATCGTAGCCGCGGAAGTCCACCAGGATCACGTTGACCACGTTGTCGCCGCCGCCCAGCTTGTAGCTGTTGGCCAGCATGTATTCCGAGATCGGGGAAAAGGCGAAGTCGCTGCGCATGATGACATAGGCCAGCGCGCCAAAGCCCAGCCCGGTCAGCGTGGCGATGAAGGCGTCCAGGCCGCGCTTGCGGTCGGGGCTTTCGATCACGGTGAACTTGGGCAGGAAGTTCAGCGCCAGCAGCAGCAGGACCACCGTCACCACCTCGACCGAGATCTGCGTCAGCGCCAGGTCCGGGGCCGACAGGTAGATGAAGCTGACCGAGACCATCAGCCCGATGATGCCGACCAGCACCAGCGCCAGGATGCGGCGGCGGTGAAAGGCGACCATGCAGCAGGTCGCCACCATCAGCAGCACCCAGCCGACCAGCGGCACCGGCTGGATGGGCAGCATCGGCCGCGTCGCGCCCTGCCAGCCCCCGGTCGAGAAGGCCCAGAGCCCGCAAAGCACCACGGTCAGCGAAAAGGCGGCAAAGGCCCGCGCCATGGACCCGTTCGTCAGCCGGTCGGTCAGGAAGCCCGCCGCGCAGGTGACTGCGCGGGTGATGGCGTCGAAGATCGCCTTGGCCTCGGGCCATGCCATTGCCGCGCGCAGGGCCAGCAGCCGGCGGTTCAGCGCCAGCAATGCCACCCCGCCCGCCAGCGCGACGGCCGACAGCATCAGCGCCGGAGTCACGCCATGCCACAGCGCCAGATGCGGATGCTGCGCCGTGCCGGTGACGGCGCTGGCCGAGGCCGCGACCAGCCAGCCGGCCATTGGGTCGGGAAACAGCCCGATCAGCACCACCAGCACCGCCAGCAGCGCCGGGGCGGACCACAGGCCGAAGCCCGGATCATGCGGGCGGTGCGGGTAATCCTGGCGCTCGGGGCCCAGGAACACCTGCCAGACGAAGCGCAGCGAATAGCAGACCGAGAACAGCGCCCCCAGCGTGGCCATCGCCGCGACCAGGCCCGGATGGCCCTGCCACGCGGCATGGGTGGCCTGTTCCAGCATCAGCTCCTTGGACAGGAAGCCGTTGAGCGGCGGGATGCCGGCCATGGACAGTGCCGCCACGGTGCCGATGACGAAGGTGATCGGCATCAGCCGGCGCAACCCGCCCAGCCGGGCGATGGAGCGGGTGCCGGCCTCGTGGTCGATGATGCCGGCGGTCATGAACAGCGCCGCCTTGAAGGTGGCGTGGTTGACGATATGGAACACGGCCGCCACCGCCGCCGCCTCGGTGCCGAAGCCCAGGAGCATGGTGATGAGGCCCAGGTGCGAGACGGTGGAAAAGGCCAGCAGCGATTTCAGGTCGTCGCGGAAGATGGCGATCCAGGCCGCCAGCACCATGGTCACAAGCCCGGTGGTGGCGACGATATAGAACCATTCCGGCGTGCCCGACAGCACCGGCCACAGCCGCGCCATCAGGAACAGCCCCGCCTTCACCATGGTCGCCGAATGCAGATAGGCCGAAACCGGCGTCGGCGCCGCCATCGCGTGCGGCAGCCAGAAATGGAACGGGAACTGCGCCGATTTGGTGAATGCCCCCAGCAGGATCAGCAGCAGCGCGGGCAGGTAATACGGGCTGGCCTGCACCGCGTCCCGCGCGGCCAGGATGTCGCTGATGTCGAAGCTGCCGGCGATATTGCCCAGGATCAGCATGCCCGCGATCATCGCCAGCCCGCCCATGCCGGTCACGGTCAGCGCCATGCGCGCGCCCTGCCGCCCCTCGGGCAGGTGCTTCCAATAGCCGATCAGCAGGAACGAGGACAGCGAGGTGAGTTCCCAGAACACCAGCAGCAGCAGGATGTTGTCGGACAGCACGATGCCCAGCATCGCGCCCTGGAACAGCATCAGATAGGTATAGAACACGCCCGCCGGGTCGCGTCTCGACAGGTAGTGGCGCGCATAGGCGATGATCAGCAGGCCGATCCCCAGGATCAGGATGCCGAACAGAAGCGCCAGCCCGTCGATGCGGAAATGCACGTTCAACCCCAGCGAGGGCAGCCAGGCGAAGCGCGCGGTGATCACCTCGCCGGCCATGATCGCGGGGATGTGCATGCCAAGCCCCAAAAGCGCGACCGCCGTGGCCGCCGCGCAGGCCACAGCCGCGACATCGCGGCCCGAGCGGATCAGCAATCCGGGCAGCAGCGCGCCGATGAACGGAAGCGCGGCGATCAGTGCTGGCGACATTGTCCCTCGTCCTTCTTCGTTCCCCCCTGTTCGCGAGGGGGGGCGGCGATGTCAAGCAAATGACAAAGCAACTAGGCGATGTTCGCCTTTCGTGCTAACCCTTGGCCAAAACAAGGGAACAGGCATGAAGATCATCGGCATAGACCCCGGCCTGCGCAACATGGGCTGGGGCGTGATCGCGGTCGAGGGGCCGCGCCTGCGGCACCTGGACAACGGCATCGTCCATTCCGAGGCCGGCGAGCTGGGACCGCGGCTTGCTACGCTTTACCGCGGGCTTTGCGCGGTGATCGCCCGCCACGCCCCCGATGCCGCCGCCGTCGAGCAGACCTTCGTCAACAAGGATGCGCTTGGCACGTTGAAGCTGGGCCAGGCGCGCGGCATCGCCATGCTCGCCCCCGCCGAGGCGGGGCTGGAAATCGGCGAATATGCCCCCAACGCGGTCAAGAAGGCCGTGGTCGGCGTCGGCCATGCCGCCAAGGAACAGATCCAGCACATGGTCCGCTTCATGCTGCCCGGCGTCGAATTCGCCGGGGCTGATGCCGCCGACGCTCTGGCTGTGGCAATTTGTCACGCCCATCACTTGCAGGGCCGCGCCCTGCGCATCAAGGCCAGCGCATGAGGGTCGGGCAATGATCGGACGTATCGCCGGGGTGATCCTGCACCGGGCGCAGGACCATGTGCTGATCGACGTGCGCGGCGTGGGCTATATCGTCCATGTCAGCGAACGCACCGCCGCCAGCCTGCCCGCCGCCGGACAGGCAACGGCGCTTTATACCGAATTGCTGGTGCGCGAGGATCTGTTGCAGCTTTTCGGCTTTCCGACGCTGCTGGAAAAGGAATGGCACCGGCTCCTGACCTCGGTGCAGGGGGTGGGGGCCAAGGTGGCGCTGGCGATCCTGGGCACGCTGGGGCCGGACGGGCTGTCGCGGGCGCTGGCGCTTGGCGATTGGTCGGCGCTGCGCAAGGCCCCCGGCGTCGGCCCGAAACTGGCGCAGCGCGTGGTGATGGAACTGAAGGACAAGGCCCCGGCGGTGATGGCGCTTGGCGGCGCGCTGACCGTCGATCCCGGCCCCCTGCCCGAGGTCGAGCTGGTCGAAACCGCCGCCCCCGCGCCCGCCCCCGCGCATTCGGCCCCATCCTCGGCGCAGGCGACGGCGGATGCGCTCTCGGCGCTCGGCAATCTGGGTTATGCTCCGTCCGAGGCCGCCTCGGCGGTGGCCGAGGCCGCGGCACGGGAACCCGCCGCGCCGACCGCCGCGTTGATCCGCGCGGCCCTGCGGCTGCTGGCGCCCAAGGAGTAAGGACGATGACCGGAAACCTGCGCACCTTCATCCTGATGGCCGCCCTGACGGCGCTGGTCATGGGCATGGGCTGGCTGATCGGCGGCCAGGGCGGCGCGGTGATCGCGCTGCTGGTCGCCGGGGCGGGCAATGTCTTCGCCTGGTGGAACAGCGACAAGATGGTGCTGCGCCAGCAGGGCGCGCATCCGGTCACGCGCCAGCAGGCGCCGGAACTGGTCGACATGGTGGCGGCGCTGGCGCAGCGGGCCGGCCTGCCCATGCCCAAGGTCTATGTGCTGGAAACCGAACAGCCCAATGCCTTCGCCACCGGCCGCAACCCGGAAAACGCCGCCGTCGCGGTGACGCAGGGCATCATGCGGGTTCTGAACCGCGACGAGCTGGCCGGGGTGATCGCGCATGAGCTGGCGCATATCAAGCATCGCGACACGCTGGTCATGACGGTGACGGCCACCATGGCCGGCGCCATCGCCATGCTGGGCAACATGCTGATGTTTTCCAGCATGTTCGGCGGGCGCGACGACAATCGCGGCGGCGGGCTGGCGGCGATCCTGGCGATGATCTTCGCGCCCCTGGCGGCGGCGCTGGTGCAGATGGCGATCTCGCGCACCCGCGAATACGAGGCCGACCGCATCGGCGCCGAGATCTGCGGCCGGCCGATGGCGCTGGCCGGCGCGCTGGCCAAGATCTCGCGCGCCGCAGGCCAGGTGGTGAACATCCCGGCCGAGCGCAACCCGGCCGCGGCCAGCCTGTTCATCGTGAACCCGCTGCATGCGCTGCGCATGGACCGGCTCTTCGCCACCCATCCCCCGACCGAGGAGCGCATCGCCCGGCTGCAAGCCATGGCCGCGGGCGCGGGCACCGGCCCCTGGGGCGCAAGATGAGCCAGCCCGACCCGATGCTGCGCCCCGAACCGCTGGAAAGCGACGGCGAGGACCGTGCGCTGCGCCCGCAGCGGCTCGAGGATTTCGTCGGCCAGGCCGAGGCGCGGGCGAACCTGCGCGTCTTCATCGAAAGCGCGCGGATGCGCGGCAAGGCCATGGACCACACGCTGTTCCACGGCCCCCCCGGCCTCGGCAAGACCACGCTGGCGCAGATCATGGCGCGCGAGCTGGGGGTGAACTTCAAGATGACCTCCGGCCCGGTGCTGGCGCGGGCGGGCGACCTGGCCGCGATCCTGACCAACCTGGAAGCCCGCGACGTGCTGTTCATCGACGAGATCCACCGCATGAACCCGGCGGTCGAGGAGATCCTCTATCCGGCGATGGAGGATTTCGAGCTGGACCTGGTGATCGGCGAAGGCCCGGCGGCGCGAACGGTGCGGATCGAGCTGCAACCCTTCACCCTGGTCGGGGCCACCACCCGGCTGGGCCTGCTGACCACGCCCCTGCGCGACCGCTTCGGCATCCCGACCCGGCTGCAATTCTACACCATCGAGGAACTGGACCTGATCGTGACCCGCGGCGCCCGGCTGATGGGCATCCCCTCGGAACCCGAGGGCACGCGCGAGATCGCCCGCCGCGCCCGCGGCACGCCCCGCATCGCCGGCCGGCTCTTGCGCCGGGTGGTGGACTTCGCGCTGGTCGAGGGCGACGGCAGGCTGACCCGCCAGATCGCCGATTCCGCCCTGACCCGGCTTGGCGTCGATCACCTGGGCCTCGACATGGCCGACCGGCGCTACCTGACGCTGATGGCCGAACATTACGGCGGCGGCCCGGTCGGGGTCGAGACGCTTTCGGCCGCGCTGTCGGAAAGCCGCGATTCCATCGAGGAGGTGATCGAGCCCTACCTGATGCAGCAGGGCTTGGTCGCCCGCACGCCGCGCGGCCGCATGCTGGCGCGGCTGGGCTGGCGCCACCTGGGCCTCGACGCCCCCCGCACGCAGGAGAGCCTGTTCGATGAATGACCTGGAAAGCCGCATCCGCGCCAGTTTCGACCGCCAGAGCATGATGCGCACCCTGGGCGCGCGGCTGGAAAGCGTCGGGCCCGGCCAGGTCGCCATCGCCGCGCCGATCCTGCCCGGCTCGCTGCAGCAGCATGGCGCGGGCCATGCCGGCCTCGCCTTCTCGATCGGCGATTCGGCGGCAGGCTATGCCGCGCTGACGCTGATGCCGGAGGAGGCCGAGGTGATGACGGTCGAGATGAAGATCAACCTGATGTCCCCCGCGACCGGGGACCGGCTGGTGGCCGAGGGAAGGGTGATCCGCCCCGGCCGCCGCATCCTGGTGGTCGCCGCCGATGTCTGGGCCGAAACCGGGGACAGGCGCAAGCATGTCGCCATGCTCCAGGGCACGATGATCCCGGTCTGAGAATGCCCCCTTGTCCAGCCTGGGCAATGTCGCAGCCGGGGGCTTTGCGCCCCCGGACCCCCGCAGGATATTTTTCCACGAAAGAACGGGCCAATCGTCCCCCGGCTTCTTTCGTGGACAAATATCCTGGGGGAGCGCGGAACGCGCGGGGGCAAAGCCCCCGGCAAGCTTCATCACCGGCATAATGGGCATTCCCCGGACCCTTACGGCCCCGGTGAGTGTTGGCCGACGGCCCCGGCGGCCGTTTGGCGCGAAGTGGCAGAGGTGCTTGCAGCGGTTTTTGGGGGTTGGTCGTTACATCGCAAAGGCCCTGCCGCGCCACGATGGAGTGCAAGGGACAGCGGAATTCTATCGGCGGCTACGCAGATCTCGGGGCTGATCCGCCTTCGCAGCGCACCGGCTTGGCCCTTGGGTGCCCCCTCCGCTGGCGACCTGCTACCGCCCTGAGGCACCAGCATCATCGGCTAAATCCGGTTCAGGCGGCAGCCTAGTCGCGGCGGGGATCGGAAAGCACCCGGTCCTCCTGGGCGATGAAATGCTCCATCATCACCCGCCACAGCCGTTCCGCCAGGTCGGGATCCAGCCCCTGGCGCAGGGCAAGCCGGCGGGCATTGGCGGCGACCTCCTCGACGCGGCTGTCGATGCGGGCGGGCAGGTTCTCGCGCAGCTTGATCCGCGCCGCCTCGTCGATCAGCGCCGAGCGTTCCGCCAGCAGCGCCACCAGCCGCGCATCCAGCGCGTCGATGCGCGCGCGCAGTTCGGGCATGGCAGAGTTCGGCGGCAGTTCGGGTTCGGGGCGGCTCATATCCCGTCCCATGCCCTGCCCCGCCGTCCGGTGCAAGCCCCGGCTGTGTCGAAATTGCCGCAGGCGATAGGCGGATTTCCGCCGAAGCGGGAACGCCTTGGTCCGAATCGACGTTTTGCCGTCAACTGGGGAAAGGAGCCGCCCCGCTTTGGAAAGGATACCGGATGAAACCAGCAAGCCTTGTCATCAACCTGGGTTTCGGCCTGGGCCTCGCGCTGGGCGCGGTCGCGCTTTTGCTGTTCTGACCCGCCGCATCTTTCCCGGCCCTCGCAGGCTCCGCCAATGAAAAAGCCCCCGGAGCCGATCCGGGGGCTTTCCTGTTTCCGACCGGGGCGTCAGCCCTGCGGCTGGGGCGCGGCGTCCGGCGCGGGCTTGGCGGCGCCCGCCCGCGGAATCGCGCTGACCGAGGGGATCGAGGAGCCGGGCGCATCGTCGTCGCCGCCCAGTGGCTCGCCCCGGATCACCCGGCCGATGTCCTCGCCGGTCAGGGTTTCGTATTCCAGGAGCCCCTTGGCCAGGCGCTCGAACTCTTCCTGCTTCTCGTTCAGGATGCGATAGGCCTCGCGATAGCCTTCCTCGATCAGGTCATGGACCTCCTGCTCGATCAGCTCCTTGGTCGCGGCCGAGACCGAGAAGCCGCCGGTATTGCCGGAATAGCCCTCATGCGCCTCGGCATAGTCGATGTTGCCGACCTTGTCGGACATGCCCCAGCGCATCACCATGGCGCGGGCCAGCGCGCTCGCCTGCTGGATGTCGCCGGCCGGGCCGTTCGACACCCCTTCCTCGCCGTATTTTATGATCTCGGCGGCCTTGCCGGCCATGGTCATGGCCAGCTTCTGCTTGGCCTCGTCCTTGTGATAGTTCAGCCGGTCCATTTCCGGCAGGCTGACCACCATGCCGAGCGCGCCGCCGCGCGGGATGATCGTCGCCTTGTAGACCGGGTCGCATTTCGGCAGCGACAGGCCGACGATGGCGTGGCCGGCCTCGTGATAGGCGGTCTTTTCCTTCTGCTCGGGGGTCAGGACCATGCTGCGGCGCTCGACGCCCAGCATGACCTTGTCCTTGGCGTTCTCGAAATCCTCCATGGTCACGAAACGGCGGCCGATGCGCGCGGCCATCAGCGCGGCCTCGTTGACTAGGTTCATCAGGTCGGCGCCGGAAAAGCCCGGCGTGCCGCGGGCGATGATGCGCAGGTCCACGTCGGGGCCGACCGGCACCTTGCGCGAATGCACGCCGAGAATCTTTTCGCGGCCCTTGATGTCGGGGTTCGGCACATAGATCTGGCGGTCGAAGCGGCCGGGGCGCAGAAGCGCCGGGTCCAGCACGTCCTTGCGGTTGGTGGCGGCGATGATGATGACGCCTTCGTTGGCGTCGAAGCCGTCCATCTCGACCAGCAGCTGGTTCAGGGTCTGTTCGCGCTCATCGTTGCCGCCGCCGATGCCGACGCCGCGGGCGCGGCCGACCGCATCGATCTCGTCGATGAAGACGATGCAGGGGGCGGATTTCTTGGCCTGCTCGAACATGTCGCGGACGCGGCTGGCGCCGACGCCGACGAACATCTCGACGAAATCCGAACCCGAGATGGTGAAGAAGGGCACGCCAGCCTCGCCGGCGATGGCGCGGGCCAGCAGCGTCTTACCCGTGCCGGGCGGGCCGACCAGCAGCGCGCCTTTCGGGATCTTGCCGCCGAGGCGCGAGAATTTCTGCGGGTTGCGCAGGAATTCGACGATCTCTTCCAGCTCTTCCTTGGCCTCGTCGATGCCGGCCACGTCGTCGAAGGTCACGCGGCCGTGCTTTTCGGTCAGGAGCTTGGCGCGCGACTTGCCGAAGCCCATGGCCCCGCCCTTGCCGCCGCCCTGCATGCGGTTCATGAAGAAGATCCAGACGCCGATCAGCAGGATGAAGGGCAGCCAGACGCCCAGGAGCGACATGAAGCCCGATTGCTGCTGGCGCTCGACCTTGACCTCGACGCCCTTGCCGATCAGCCGGTCCGCGATTTCTTCGCCCTGCGGCCGCACGGTGGCATATTGCTTGCCGTCCTTGGCGATGATGCCGACGTTTTCGCCGTCGATGGTGACGGCCGTGATCTCATCCTTTTCCACCCGCTGGATGAAATCGGAATAGCTGATCTGGCGGCTGTTCATCTGGGCCGATCCGTCGCTGAACAGGTTGAACAGGGCCAGGATCATCAGAAACAGCACCACCCAGAAGGCGATATTGCGCGCGTTGCCCAAAGGCATGTCCTCCGCGGGTAAACAGGCTTCCGCCTGAAAATAGGGATTCCGGCGTCAGGTTCAATGCGTATAGAGCAGCGCGCCGAATTCCTCCATCCCGCGCAGCGGCTTTGCGCCGCAATCCGGCACCGGCCGCAGCACGGGCGCCGCGATCAGCCGCCCGCCCGCCCAGATGCCGGGGCTGGAGGCCGCCTCGTCCCGGGTCAGGCCGGCGCCGCGCCAGTCCAGCCCCGGCAGCGGGTCATGGCCAAGCGCGCGCACCTGCTGGCCCGCGCGCAGGCCGTCCACGCGCCAGCGCCGGTCCCAGACCGCATCGGCACCTTCGGCGGCGGGGCTGCGGGCGGCGGCGGCCGGTTCGCGGACCAGCCACAGGAACCCGTCCCGCGGCTCGGCGATGACGCCCTCCAGCGTCAGGCGCGTGCCGGTTTCCAGCGCCGCCAGCGCGTGCAGCACCGCCTCGCGCCGGGAGGGATAGGCGGCACCAGAGACGAAGCGCAGCCCTGCGACAAGAAGCCGCCGCCGGATCTCCAGCGGCGCGGCGCGAAAGGGGTCGAGCGGCAATGCCAGCGAGCCGGCGCGGCTTTGCGCGCCTTGGGCCACCTGCGCGGCGAAGGCGCAAAGCGCATCGCGCGCCATGGCGAGATTCGCCGCCGATTGCGCCAGCTGCCGCATCGGCAGGTCCAGCGCGGCGATGGTCTTGCGCACCCGCACCCGCTCGAAGCCCTCGTTCTCGTTCGAGGGATCGTCGGCCCAGCCGAGCCCGCGCGCCGCAAGCCATTGCCGCAGTTCGGCGCGGCCGACGTCGAGCAGGGGGCGCAGCCAGGTCACGCCAAAAGCCTCGCGCGCAGGGGCCATGGCGGAAAGCCCGTCCACGCCAGCACCCCGGTTCAGACGCATCAGCACGGTCTCGGCCTGGTCGTCCAGCGTATGGCCCAGAAGCACGGCGGACAGGCCGTGCCGCCCGGCCCAATCGGCCAGAAGGCCCAGCCGCGCCTCGCGCGCGGCGGCCATCAGGTTGCCGCCGTCCCGGCGGGTCCAGCGCAGGGTTTCATGGGGAATGCCCAGGGCCGCGGCCGCCAGACCGGCCTCTTGCGCCTCGGCGGCCGAGCCGGGGCGCAGCCCGTGATCGACGGTCGCCGCCAGCAGGCGCGCGCGGCCCCAGCCATGGGCCAGGTGCAGCAAGGCGGTGGAATCGCCGCCCCCCGACAGGGCGATGCCCAACGCGGGGCGGGTGCCGGCCAGATGGTCCAGCGCGGCATGGACCCGCACCGCGACCGGCTCAGCCGTCATCCGCCATGTCCGCGGCGGCCTCGGGGTCCAGATCCTCGTCCAGCGGCTCGGCCGGCGCGTCGCAGCCGGTCTCGGCGATGCGCCGCTCGGCCTCGGCCGCCTGCGGGGCGGCGGGGAAGCGGGCGATGATTTCCTGAAGATAGAAGCAGCCTTCCTGCGGGCCGGCCTTGGCGGACATGGCCCGCGACAGGCCCAGAAGCGCATCCGCCGCCTGCGACCCGTTCGGGTTGGCGGCAAAGCTTTCCAGCCAGGCCACGCCCGCGCCTTCCAGGTCGCCGGCGGAATCCAGCGCCGCCCCGCGCAGGAACAGCGCCTCGGCGGTCAGCGGGCCGCCAGCATGGGTTTCGGCAATGGCCGCGAAGAGTTCCGCAGCACGGTGAAAGTCACCTTGACCGAGCACCTCCCGAGCCCGGTCGAAATCGGCCTTTTCCGCCGCGGTCGCGGCAGCCCCGGCCGAGGGGGTCTTGGGTTGCGCCAGCGCGCCCTGCTGGTCCGAGGACGGCAGGGGCGCCGATCCGCCCTGCTCGCCCAGCGTCGGCGTGGTCAGGCTGCCCAGGTCGCAGCCCTCCTCCATCTCGCACAGGCGGAACTCGATGTCGCCGATGCGGGTGGTGCCGTCCCGGACGATGCGGTCGATGCGGTTCTGCAATTGCTCGGTCTGGCCGGTCAGCTGCGCCAGCCGCGCCTCCATCGCGTTCATGCGGTCGATGGCGCTGTCGCCGCCCGCCGCCGCGAAACCGGCAGGCCCCGAGGCGACAAGCTGCGCGCGCAGGCTTTGCAGGTCGGACGAAAGCTGGGACAGCTCGGCCCGGATGTCGGCCAGGGTCCGCGCATCCTGCGCCGCCGCGGGCCAGGCCGCCAGCGCGAAACCGGCGGCCAGCAGCAGCCCCCTGAAACCCCGGGCCGCCATCACATGCCCGCCCCTGGGCTGACCACGGTCACGGCGCGGCGGTTCTTGGTAAAGCATTCCTCGGTCGAGCAGATCGCCAGCGGGCGCTCCTTGCCATAGCTGACGGTGCGCAGCCGGCCCGGCGCGATGCCTTGCGAAATCAGGTATTCCTGCACCGAATTGGCGCGCCGGGCACCCAGGGCGAGGTTGTATTCGCGGGTGCCCTGCTCATCGGCATGGCCCTCGATCACGGCCGAGAAGCCCTGGTTCTGGTTCAGCCAGCCGGCCTGGTTGGCCAGGGTCATCCGCGCCTCGGCGGTCAGGGTGGACTGGTCCAGCGGAAACAGGATGGTATCGCCGACGCTGGCCTTGAAATATTCGGCCGTGCCCGGCAGCGCGGTCGCGCCCACCCCGCCCAGGCCGCCCGCCCCGGCATAGGGATCCTGGACCTGCATGTCCTGTGCCGGCCGGGCGCAGGCCGCCAGCGCGAGAACGGCGCCGATCGCGGCAATTTTCATGAAAGTTTTCATAATCCTGTCCATCTTACGCGCTTCAGGGCAGCAGCGGGCCCCAATCGGGGTCCGAGGCTGCACCGTTGATCTTGACCGGGCGCATGTTGCGCCCCGTGATGTCCACCGAATGCAGGCGCGGCTGGCCGTCGCCGCCCGGCGTCACCCGCGTGAACATCACGACGCGCCCATTGGGGGCCCAAGTCGGGCCCTCGTCAAGGAACGATTCCGTCAGCATTTTCTCTTCCGAACCATCGGTGCGCATGACGCCGATGTGGAACTTGCCGCCCACCTGCCGGGTAAAGGCGATCATGTCGCCGCGCGGCGACCAGACCGGGGTGCCATAGCGCCCCTCGCCAAAGCTGATCCGCCTGGGCTCGCCGCCGTTCGCGCCCATGACATAAAGCTGCGGCGTCCCCGAGCGGTCGCTTTCGAAGACGATCTGCTTGCCGTCCGGGCTGTAGCTGGGCGAGGTCTCGATCGAGGGCGCATTGGTCAGCGCCCGCTGCGCCCCGGTCGCGGCATCCATCTGGTAGATGTCGGTATTGCCGCTTTTCTCCAGCGAATAGACGATCCAGCGCCCGTCGGGCGAAAAGCGGGGCGAAAAGCTCATCGTGCCCTGCTGGCTCGCGCCCAGCTGGCGCACGCCCAGCGAGTTCACGTCCATCATCATCGCCTGCGGGAAGCCGGTGGCATAGCTGGTGTAAAGCAGCCGCGAGCCGTCGGGCGAAAAGCGCGGCTTCAGCACCAGCGTGGCATCGTCGGTCAGCCATTTCACGTTGGCGCCGTCGTAATCCATGATGCCGATACGCTTGCGGCGCGCGTCCTTGGGGCCGGTTTCCTGCACGAAGGCGACGCGGCTGTCGAAATAGGGCCCCTCGCCCGTCAGCCGCGAATAGACTTGGTCGGCCGCCTTGTGCGCGGCCCGGCGCCAGTTGCCGGTCGCGGCGTCGAACTGCATGCCGTCGCCCAGCGGCTGGCCGGCGAAGACGTCGAACAGGCGGAACTTGACCACGACCTTGCCGCCCTCGACCTTGACCGATCCGGTGATCAGCGCCTGGGCGTTGATCGCCTTCCAGTCCTCGTAGGAGACCGGCGCGTCGAAGCTTTCGGGCCGCGCGATATGGGCGCTGGCCGGGATCTCGCGGAACAGGCCGGTGCCGGTCAGGTCGGCGGCGATCAGGTTCTGCACCTGTGCCAGGTATTCGCCCGCGCCGCCCTCGTCGTGGAAGCGGGCGATGGCGAAGGGCATCGGCTCGATCACGCCGTCGGTGATCTCGATCCGCAAGGGCCCGTCCTGCGCCAGGACCGGCGCGGCAAGCCCAAGACCCGCAAGGGCCATGACGGAGGTCAGCAGGAATTTACGCAACATGTTTCGCCCTCTGGAGGTCTTGGTTGCAGGATAGAGTGTCGCACCGAGAGATGCCATGCGGGATGCCATGTCACTTGACCCGCGCGCCGCCGCTGGCGTTGAAGTCGATGATGACGTCCTTCCAGCGGTTGTATTTTTCCGGCGGCAGCTTGTAGCCGCCCTTTTCGCACATCAGGATCGCCCGGCGCGCGGCCTCGTAGGCCTGTTTCGCCGCCGCATCCGAGCCGCCGTCATGGCCGATCATGCGCAGCGAGCCCTTTTCCACCGTCCCGTCCGGCGCCATCGAGAACTGCACCGAAACCGTGGTCCGGCTGGCCTCGGTCGACAGCGAGCCGCGGTTCCAGCATTGCTCGACCGCCACGCGGAAGCCGTCCTTCTCGCCCTGGCTCAGCGGCGGCCCGTTCGCGGCGGCGCCACCACCGCCCGAACCGCCCGAGCCCTGGTCCTGCATCGCCTCGGCCAGCGCGGCCTGCTTGGCGGCCTCGGCGGCCTTGCGCTCGGCCTCGGCTTGCTCGCGGGCCTTGGCTTCGGCGGCAGCCTTCTCGGCCGCCTTCTTCTCGGCTGCGGCGCGTTCGGCGGCGGCCTGTTCCTCGGCCTCCTTGCGGGCCTTGGCCTCGGCGGCCTTTCTCTCGGCCTCGGCCTTTTCAGCGGCAGCCTTTTCAGCCGCAGCTTTCTCGGCAGCGGCTTTCTCGGCTGCCGCTTTTTCGGCGGCGGCCTTCTCGGCGGCGGTGCGGCGATCGGCCTCGGCCTTGCGCTCGGCGGCGCGTTTTTCGGCGGCACGTTTTTCGGCGGCGGCTTCCTCGGCGGCAGCCTTATCGGCGGCGGCAAGGCGGCGGGCGCGGGCCTCGGCTTCCTCGGCCTTGCGGGCGGCTTCCGCATCGGCCTGGGCCTGGGCCTCGCGGCGCTCTTCCCTGGCGCGTTCCTCGGCGGCGCGGCGGGCGGCGGCCTCCTCGGCCTTGGCGGCGGCAGTGCGTTCGGCAGCCGCCTCGGCTTCCTGCCAGGCCAGCAATTCCTCGCGCTGGCGCGCGGCCTCGGCGGCGGCG
>NZ_VCBQ01000005.1:0-96401 GCF_006386455.1 Paracoccus sp. FO-3
GGCCCGATACGCAAGGTGGAAAACCGCAGTCAAGGCGACGATGGAGGTGGCCGGCTGATCGGCCCGCGCCGCGGTCAATGACCCGGCGCGTCCTCATCCGCCGGAGCCGCCTCGCGGTCGAACGCCGCGCGCCATTGCGACAGCAGGGCCGAGGGCCCGTCCCGCCGCTCGGCCTGGCGCAGGGCGATGCGCAGCGCGGCGCGGGCATGGCGGTCGGCTGGCTCGGCCAGGGCCGAGGGCGGCTCGCCCGCCGCCAGCGCCGCCCAGACCCGCGCTTTCAGCGCATGGCGCTCGGCATCGCCCCAATCGGCCAGCATGGCCTGGAACCCGGCGAAGGCGGCGGCGTCGAAATCGCGGTCCTGGCCCAGGCTGTCCATGACCGGGCTGGCCGGGTGCAGCCCCGCGACCGGCACCAGGCCGGGCGGGATCGGCGTATTCGCCGAATGGGTGCGGCCGGCGCGCAGCAGCGGCGGCAGGATATGCGTATGCGGCCCGACGGGCGAGACGCCGCCGGTATCCGGCCCGCCGATCTTCTGGTAGACCTCGATCCGGCCGATGCGGCTCAGCGCCACGCGATGCGGATGGGCGGGCAGGATCGCCGCCATGGCGCGGCTTTCGGGGTCGAGGACCGAGCGGCCGCATTCCGCCCGCAGCCGCGCGACCAGCACAGGATCGTCGCTGCGGATGCAGAAATCGACCTGCGGCTGGTCCAGCCCCAGGTCGAACAGCACCGCCCCGCGATCCTGGTCGCGCAGCGCGCCCGCGTCGGGGCCAAGCTCGGTCAGCACCTGGCGCCGCGCCGTGCCCAGCCGCCCCTGGGGCAGGCAGAGCGAGACGCCCTGCTGCCAGCGATGCGGCCGTGGGCTCAGCGCCTCCCACGCCACCAGGATCACCTCGGCCAGGTCGTCCAGCCGCAGCCCGCCGCGGGCGGTGACGATGCCGCATTCGCCCAGGGGCTGGGGCGGCGGATCGCCCGCGACATGGTGGAACTCGGCAATGGCCCCGAACGAGCCCATGGACCAGCCGGCGCCGGTATCGGTCAGCGCCGCGGCAAGCCGGGCGGTCAGCATGTCGGTCATCGGTCTTCTCCCTCAATGGTGTCGAGCGGCTGGAACAGGATGCCGCCGGGGCCCTGCGCCAGATGGGCGGTGATGCCGAAGACGCGGGCCAGGTTCGCGGCGGTCAGCACCGCCTGAGGCGGGCCGTCGGCGGCGATCCGGCCCTGGTGCAGCAGGATCAGCCGCGTGCAATGCCGCGCCGCCAGCCCCAGGTCGTGCAGCGAGGCCAGCACCGCATGGCCCTGTCCGGCCAGCCGGCGAAACAGCCGCATCGCGTCGATCTGCGCCGCCGGGTCGAGCCCGGCGATGGGCTCGTCCGCGATCAGAAGCGGGGTTTCCTGGGCCAGGGCGCGGGCGATCAGGGTGCGGGCCTGTTCGCCCCCCGACAGTTCGGTGGCGCGGCGGTGGCGCAAGGGATCCAGGTGCAGCGCGGCGATGGCGCGCTCGATGGCGGCGCGGTCGGTTGCGCCGACGGAATGCGGATGGGCGATGCGGCCAAGCGCCACCAGCGCCTCGACCGGCATCGGCCAGGCGATCTCGCGGCCCTGCGGCATGTAGGCGGCGGCGCGGGCGCGTTCGCGCACCGAAAGCCGCGCCAGCGAGCTGTGCCCCCGTGCCGGCAAAAGCCCCAGCGCCGCGCGCAGAAGCGTGGTCTTGCCGGCGCCGTTCGGACCCAGAAGGCCCACGAACTCGCCTGCGCCGATGCTGAGGTCGATGCTGTCCAGCACCGCCTGGCCGCCGCGGTGGAACGAAAGGGCGCGAAGCTCGAGCATGGTCACAGCCCCTCGCGCCGGGTTTTCAGGATCAGGTGCAGGAAGAAGGGCGCGCCGACCAGCGCCGTCAGCACCCCGAGCTTGAGGTCGCGGCCCGGCGCGATCAGCCGCACCGCGATGTCGGCGGCCAGAACCACCGCCGCGCCCCCCAGCGCCGCCGCCGGGACCAGCCGAGCCGGGCTGGCGCCGACCGCGCGGCGCAGCACATGCGGCACCACCAGCCCGACGAAGCCCACGGTGCCGGCGACCGCCGTGGCGCCGCCGATCAGCGCGGCGATGCCCGCGACCAGCATCAGCCGCAGCCGGCCCAGATGCACGCCGCTGGATGCCGCCGCGTCCTCGCCCAGCGTCAGCGCATTCAGCGCGCGGCGCATGGGCCAGATCAGCACGAAGCCCAAGCCCATGAAGGGCGCCGCGATCCAGACATGCAGCATCGAGCGGTCGGCCAGCGAGCCCATCATCCAGAACACGATCTCGTTGATGGCAAAGGGGTTGGGCGACAGGTTCAGCACCAGCGAGGTCGCCGCCCCCGCCAACGCCGAGATGGCGATGCCGGCCAGGATCAGGGCCAGCGTGCCGCCGCGCGGCCCGGCAAGCATCAGTACCAGCAGCACCGACAGCGCCGCCCCCGCCAGCGCCGCCAGCGGCAGGCCCAGGGGAAAGGCGGCGGAAAGCCCGGTCTGGATCGCCAGCACCGCCCCCAGCGCGGCCGAGGCGCTGGTGCCGATCAGCCCCGGCTCGGCCAGCGGGTTGCGCAGGAAGCCCTGCAGCACCGCCCCCGCCATCCCCAGCGCCGCGCCCACCAGCAGGCCCAGGATGGCGCGCGGCAGGCGCAGCTCGCGCATGACCAGCGCCAGCAGGTCGTCGCCGCCGCGAAACAGCGCGGCCAGGCTTTCGCCGGGCCCGATCCCCGCCGGGCCGGTCAGCAGCGAGGCCAAGAACAGGGCCACGACCAGCGCGGACAGCGCGGCTATCAGCAGCGGGTAGCGCGGCCCGGTCATGGCCGGGCCTGCAAGGCAAGGCGCGCGTCGCGCAGCTGCGAGACGGCGCGCAGGATATGCGGATTGCCGCAGACCCAGTCGGGATCGGACATGAGCTCGGCAGGCCTGCCGCGGGCCAGCGCCTGCAGCGCCGGGTGGTCCAGCACCTCCTGCGCGCGGGCATGCCCGGCATAGCGGCGGCCCTCGACCAGCAGGTCGGGGTCGGATAGCAGCAGCGTTTCCAGCGGCAGCACCCCGCCCGAGGGCAGGCCGAGTTCGTCGGCGACATTGTCGAAGCCGGCCAGCGCCACGATCTCGCCCGCCAGGCTGTCCGAGCCCGAGCTGTAGCCGTTCGCGGCATAGAGCGCGGCGCGCGGCCGCGGGCCCTGCGCATCCGAAAGCCGCGCCAGATCGGCGTCGAAGCGCGCGAGCATGGCGCGGGCCTGGGCCTCGCGGCCCAGCACCGCGCCCATGCGGCGGATATTGGCGCGGATGCCCGCCAGGTCGCTTTCGATCGGAAAGACCTCGACCGGGATGTTCAGGCGGCGCAGCAGCCGGACGGTCTCGGGCGTGGTCCAGGCCCCGGCCAGCACCAGGTCGGGCCGCATCAGGAAGATTTCCTCGGCCAGGCCATGGTTGACGGGCAGGCGGCCGGCCTCGACCGCCATGGCCGAGGCGCTGGGATCCTGCGCCAGATAGGAAACCGAGACCAGCTGGCCCGGCGCCGCCAGCATCATCGCCAGCTGGTCGGTGCAGAGGTTCATCGACAGCACCCGGCGCGGCGGCTCTGCCGCGGCGGGTTGGAAAAGACCGGGCAGGATCAGGCCGGCCAGAAGGCCGGCGACAAGGCCGAGCCGCCTTACCATTTCGCCGTCAGGCCGGCGTAAAGGGTGCGGCCCTGCGAGGCATAGCCCCAGACATCGGAATATTCCTTGTCGAACAGGTTCACCACGCGTCCGGTCACGCGGAGATTCTCGGTCAGGTCGTAGCCCGCCGCCAGGTTGACCACGGTATGGGCGGGTATTTCCCCGACATCGTAGCTTTGCGAAGCGGGATCATAGGTCCAGTATTGGGTATCCCAATTGCCCGAGACATGCCGGATGTCGGCCGTGACGGTGCCGCGCCCTTCCAGGACGGCCAGCGTCGCCGACAGGCCCAGTTCGTGCCGAGGCCGGCGCACCTCGACCGCGCCGCTGGGTTCCTTGGCGTCCAGATAGGTGTAGTTCAGCGCGACATCCAGCGTGTCGGTCGCCTTGATGCGGGCGGTCACCTCGACCCCTTCGCGCGGGCTTTCGCCGGGCAGGTTGCGATAGCTGATATACTGCGTGCCGTTCTCGACGCGCATCACGTAATCCTTGATCTCGTCCTCCAGATCCTCCTTGAACCAGGTGACGTCGACCACGCCCATGCCATTGGGAAGTTGCGCCTCGACGCCCAGGTCGAATCCGCGGTTCCTTTCGGGCTTCAGGTTCGGATTGCCCAGGTAGACCGAAGAGCCATAATCCGCATTGGCGTAAAGCTCGAAATAGGACGGGTTGACCAGCCCGGTCCCGGCCGAGGCGTGCAGGCGGAAGGGCCGGTCCGGCACGTGCCAGGACAGGCCCAGGTTCCAGCTGGTGAAGTCCTCGAACACCTTGTTGCCGTCGTGGCGGACACCGGCCTGGACATCCAGCCCGTTGTCCAGAAAGCCGCGATACTCCAGCGCGACCGAGGTCATCTCGCGCCGGTTTTCCGGGGCCGAGGAGCTTTCGTCCCTTTGCCGCTCGGCCAGCACGTTCAGCAGGTGCGACGCCTCGGCCACCGTGCCGTCGATGCCGAAGCTGCCGCGGTATTTCAGCTTGCGCGTCTCGCCGCGCGTGACCGGGCCGCCCTCGTAGCTTTGCTTGTAGATCGTGTCCTGATAGTCCAGCCGATGCGTCAGCCGGCCGCCCAGCATGGAATATTCGGCCCAGATCCCGCCCTGGAACTCGTCGCGTTCGCTGTATTTGTGCGGGTCGTCCACCACATATTCCTGCGCGCTGGTCGCGGACCAGCTGGTGGAATCGTAATCGTATTTCTCCTTCGCGCGGCGCAGGGTGGTGCCCAGGCGCAGATCCTCGCCGATCTGCCAGTCGCCCGAAAGCCCGATGGTCTTGCGGTTGGTCCCGTCCTTTTCGCCGCCGTCGCCCGACTGGTCATAGCCGTGGTCGTCCCGCGCCGAGAGGGTCAGCGCGATCCCGCCCTGCGCGCCGCGCTGGCTGACATGGGCCGAGGCGGCGGCGCCGTTGCCCAGCTCGACCGAGCCGCCGTAATGCAGCCCCGGTTCCCCCTTGCGGGTGATGATATTGATGACGCCCGCCGAGGCGTTCGAGCCGTAATAGACCGATTGCGGCCCGCGCAGCACCTCGATGCGTTCGATATTGGCGGTCTCCAGCCCGGACAGGATGTATTCGTCGGCCCCGCCCGTCGCCTCGATCCCGTCGATCAGGATCAGCGTGTGGTTGCCCTCGCCGCCGCGGATGCGGACTTGGGTGAAGGTCGAGCCGGTGGCCGAGACCGAAACCCCCGGCACGGCGCGCAGCGCGTCCTGCACGGTGGCGATGCCCCTGGCCTCGATCTCGGCGGCGGTCAGCACGGTATGGGCGCGGGCATAGCCGCCCTCGGCCACGGCGGTCAGCCCGCCCGAGATCACCACCTCGTCCAGGCGATAGCCTTCCTGGCCGGTGGCGGCCGCCGGCAGCAGGGCGGCGGTGGCGGCCAGCAGGGAAACCGGAGTTCTGAACATTCCAAAGCCTTTCCAGCACGGGCCCGCGGCCCGCGATTTGCAGAAATGCCCTGCGGAAAGGCTGGCAGGCCCGACCGCAAGACGACGATCGTCACCTCTGCGGAACGGCCGCTTTCCAGACGCGCCCCGCGCCGGAAATGGGTGATCGCCACGGCAGGTCTCCTGGCTCGCGGATCGCTGCTCAGGCCGGCCTTCCCAGGAGATCCCAGTGGCACGTTCGACCGTCGCTCACCGCTTACAGTTGCGGGGGCAGCCCCGGCCTTGCCCTGGCCGCATCGCGGCCGGCGGGCGCACCGGTGTTCCCTTTTCATCCGGCGCGCAAGCCCGCCGGAACCGTAGCGGCCCCGCATTGCCGCAGCCGGGCGCCGGCTGTCAAGCGGCAATGCACCCGGCACCCGGCCGCCGCGACAACCTGTCCGGGAACGCGGCCGCGGAACCGCCCGCCGGGCCGCGGCATTGGGTCAGGTATCCGACGGAAGGGAAGGTCAAGCGATGGCCATGCCGCAGATCCTGGCCGTGCTGATCCTTTGCGCGATGATGGCGCTGTTCGTCTGGGGGCGGCTGCGCTACGACGTGGTGGCGATGATCGCGCTGCTGGCCTCGCTGCTGGCCGGCACGGTCAAGCCGGAGGAGGCGTTCCGCGGCTTCAGCGACGACATCGTCATCATCGTCGGCAGCGCGCTGGTGGTCAGCGCCGGCATCTCGCGCTCGGGCGTGATCGAGGCGGTGATGCGCCGGATGCTCGGGCGGTTGCGGACCCTGCGCTGGCAGCTTCTGGTGCTGGTCGGCTCGGTCACGGGCCTGTCGGCGCTGGTCAAGAACATCGGCGCGCTGGCCATGCTGATGCCGGCGGCGCTGAAGATGGCGCGGCGCTCGGGGCATTCGCCCTCGGCCTATCTGATGCCGATGGCCTTCGGCTCGCTCCTGGGCGGGCTGATCACGCTGGTCGGCACCTCGCCCAACATCATCGTCTCGCGGGTGCGCGAGCAGATGACGGGCCAGCCCTTCACCATGTTCGACTATGCGCCGGTCGGCCTCGGCCTGTCGCTGGTGGGGCTGGTCTTCCTGCTTTTCGCCCATCGGCTGCTGCCGCGCGACCGCCGTGCGACGGCCTCGCTGAGCGAGGCGGTGAACATCAGCGACTATCACACCGAGGCCACCGTCCCCGAGGGCGCCGGCATCGTCGGCATGACGGTGGGCGAGTATCTCAGCGCCGTCGATGGCGAGGTGGCCGTGACCGGGCTGATCCGCGGCGGCGCGCGCCGCGCGGTGACGCTGCCCGACACCGTGATCGAGATGGGCGACACCCTGCTGTTGCGCGGCGAGCCGAATGCGCTGGAACGCGCCGTGACCAAGCTGGGCATGGAGCTGACCCGGCAGGATGCGGGGGCCGAAGAGGGGCTGCCGGCCGACAAGATCGGCGTGATCGAGGCGGTGATCGCGCCGGCCTCGCTTCTGGTCGGCCAGACGGTGGGGCGGATCGCGCTGTTCGACCAGCATGGCGTGAACCTGATCGCGATTTCGCGCGCCGGGCATCGCATGACGCAGCGGCTCAGCCGGACGGTGCTGGCGGCGGGCGACGTGCTGCTGGTGCAGGGGCCGATCGAGCTGTTGCCCGAGCGGATGCGCGTGCTGGGCCTGCTGCCCCTGGCCGAGCGCCATATCCGGCTGGGCGGGGTGCGCAAGCAATTGCTGCCGGTGCTGATCCTGGCGGTCGCCATGGCGGCGACGGCGGCGGGGCTGGTGCCGGTCGCCGTCGCCTTCTTCGCCGCCGCCGTGCTGATGATCCTGACCGGCGCGATCAGCGCCGAGGCAGCCTATGAGGCCATCGAATGGCCGATCCTGATCATGCTGGGCGCGCTGATCCCGGTCAGCGAGGCGCTGCAAAAGACCGGCGTGACCGACCTGCTGGGCGCGTGGCTGTCGCAGGCGGCGACGGGCCTGCCGGTCTGGGGCGCGGTGACGCTGATCCTGGTCACGGCCATGGCGGTCACGCCCTTCCTGAACAATGCCGCGACCGTGCTGGTCATGGCCCCCATCGCCGCGACCTTTGCCGACCAGCTCGGCTATCGGCCCGATGCCTTCCTGATGGCGGTGGCGGTGGGGGCAGGCTGCGATTTCCTGACCCCCATCGGGCATCAGTGCAACACGCTGGTGATGGGGCCGGGCGGCTATCGCTTTGGCGACTACGCCCGGCTGGGGGCGCCGCTGTCGGCGCTGGTGGTGCTGACCGGCGTGCCGCTGATCCTGCTGGTCTGGCCGGTCTGACGGGCGGTCAGACGCGGCAGTGTGACGTCCCGGTTCAGCCCGTCTCGGCCAGCGCGGCGCGGATGGCGCGGGCCAGGCGGCGGCAGCCCTCTTCCAGCCGCTCGGGCGGGTTCAGGGTAAAGTTCAGCCGCAGCGAACGGCGGTCCAGCCCCTCGGGGTCGAAGACGCTGGAGGGCGAGATGCAGACCCCCTCGGCCATCGCATGATGCAGCAGCCGGTCGGTGTTCAGCCGCGGATCGCGCGCCGTGGCCCAGACGAACATGCCGCCCACCGGCACCTGCCAGTCCAGGTCGCCCGCCAGATGCGCCTGCATGGCGGCGCAAAGCGCGTCGCGCCGGGCGCGATAGATCGCCAGCACCTCGGGGCGGATGCGGTCGGTGATCCCCGCCTGCAGCGCGCGCAGCGCCAGCATCTGCGACAAGCCGCTGGAACACATGTCCGAGCCCTGCTTGGCGGTGGCCAGCGCCGCGATCATCTCGGGCGCGGCGATCACCCAGCCGACGCGCAGCCCCGGCGCCAGCTCCTTGGACAGCGACCCCATGTAGACCACCGGCCCGTCATAGGGGCCGGGCCGCGCCCCCGCCGACAGTTCGAGCAGCCGCGGCAGGGGCTCGCCTTCGTAGTAAAGCGCGCCGTAAGGGTCGTCCTCGATCAGCCAGGTGCCGGTGGCATGGGCGGCGGCGACCAGCGCCTGCCGCTCGGGCAGGGCCACCAGCCGGCCGCTGGGATTCGAGAAATTCGGCACCGTATAGGCGAATTGAGCCCCCGCCAGCGCGGCATGGGGGTCGAAATCGTTGCCCTCGATCCGCATCGGGCGATAGCGCGGCGCATGCGGCATCCAGGCGTCGAGCGCGCCTAGATAGGCCGGGCTCTGTGCCGCGACCAGCCCGCCGGGCTGCAGCAGCACCTTGCCCATCAGCTCCAGCGCCTGCATGCCGCCGGTGGTGATCAGCACGTTTTCGCGCGAAAGCCGCAGCGTATCGGTCGAGAAGCGCGTGGCGATCAACTCGCGCAGCGCCGGCAGGCCGGGGATCGGGCCATAGCCCAGCGTCTCGTCGGGGTGGCTGCGGATCGCCTCGGCCGCCAGTCCGGCCAGTTCCGCGACCGGCCAGACCGAGGGCTCGGGCAGCCCGCCGGCAAGGTTGACCAGGCCGGGCACCTGGCCCGCCGCCAGAAAGACCGAGGTCACGTCGTTGCTGCGGGACAGCCAGGGGGCAAAAGCGGGGCGCATGGTCGGAACGGTTTGGTCGGGCATGATCCTGCTGTGACCGTTTTTCGCTAACAGGGCAAGCCTCATGGCGCCCGGCCGGGCCCGGCTTGTGCCCGGCGGCGATGTATATCAGACAGGGGGCTGGCGCGCGACGGGGAAGACCATGCAGGCATTGAAACGGATCGGCATCGACACCTACATGCTGCTGCTGGTCGGCATGGTGCTGCTGGGGGTGTTCCTGCCCGCCCGCGGCATGGCGGCCGAGGCCCTGCGCGGCGCGACCTTCTGGGCGGTGACGCTGCTGTTCTTCCTCTACGGCGCCAAGCTCGATGCGGCTTCGGTCCGGGCGGGGCTCTTGAACCTCAGGCTCCAGGGCCTGACCTTCGGCGCGACCTATGCGCTGTTTCCCGTGCTGGGCATCGCGCTGGCCGCGCTGTTCGGCGGCGTCCTGGGCCCCGAGCTGACGCTGGGGCTGCTGTTTTTGGCCGTGCTGCCCTCGACGGTGCAAAGCTCGATCGCCTTCACCTCGATCGCGGGCGGCAACGTGCCGGCGGCGATCTGCGCGGCCTCGCTGTCGAACCTGGTGGGGGTGGTGCTGACGCCGCTGCTGGTCACGCATCTGCTGCACCACGACGGCGGCGGCGCCAGCCTCGACGCCATCCAGAAGATCGCCGTGCAGATCCTCTTGCCCTTCGTCGCCGGGCAATTGCTGCGGCGCTGGATCGGCGGCTTCGTCCAGCGCCACCGGCTGCTGACCATGGCGGTGGACCGCGGCTCGATCCTGCTCATCGTCTATTCCGCCTTCGGCGCCGGCACCGTGGCGGGCATCTGGTCGGCGATCCCGCTGCCGGGGCTGGTGCTGTGCTTCCTGGTCACGGCGCTGCTGCTGGCGCTGGTCATGGGCGCCATGCTCGGTGCCGGGCGGCTGTTCCGCCTGCCGCGCCAGGACCGGGCGGTGCTGTTCTTCTGCGGCTCGACCAAGAGCCTCGCCAGCGGGCTGCCCATCGCCACGGCGATCTTCCCGGCCGCGGCGGTGGGGGCGATCGTGCTGCCGGTGATGGTCTATCACATGACGCAGCTGCTGGTCTGCTCGGCCATCGCGCAGCGGCTGGCGCGCAACCCGCGTGCCTAGAAGTCCCAGTCCTCGTCCTCGGTCGCGACCGCCTTGCCGATGACATAGCTCGACCCCGAGCCGCTGAAGAAATCGTGGTTCTCGCTGTCGGGCGACAGCGCGGCCAGGATCGCCGGGTTGACCTCGCAGGCCTGGGGCGGGAACAGCGCCTCGTAGCCCAGGTTCTGCAGCGCCTTGTTGGCATTGTAATGCAGGAAAGCCTTCACGTCCTCGGTCAGGCCGATGCCGTCGTAAAGCTCGGCGGTGTATTTCGCCTCGACGTCGTAGAGATCGAAGATCAGCGAGAAGGCGAAATCCTTCAGCGCCGCGCGCTCGGCCTCGCCCAGCCGCTCCAGCCCGCGCTGGTACTTGTAGCCGATGTAATAGCCATGCACCGCCTCGTCGCGGATGATCAGCCGGATCAGGTCGGCAGTATTGGTCAGCTTGGCGCGGCTCGACCAGTACATCGGCAGGTAGAAGCCGGAATAGAACAGGAAGCTCTCCAGGAACACGCTGGCGATCTTGCGCTTCAGCGGGTCCGAGCCGGCCTTGTATTCCTCCAGCACCAGCCGCGCCTTCTGCTGCAGGTGCGGGTTCTCCTCGGCCCAGCGAAAGGCCGCATCCACCTCGGGCGTCAGGCACAGCGTCGAGAAGATCGAGGAATAGCTGCGCGCATGCACCGCCTCCATGAAGGCGATGTTGGACAGCACCGCCTCCTCATGCGGGGTGATCGCATCGGGCATCATCGCCGGCGCGCCCAGGGTGTTCTGGATCGTGTCCAGAAGCGTCAGCCCGGTAAAGACGCGGATGGTCAGCTCGCGCTCCTCGGGGCGCAGCGTGGCCCAGCTCTGCACGTCGTTCGACAGCGGCACCTTCTCGGGCAGCCAGAAGTTCACCGTCAGCCGGTTCCAGACCTCCAGGTCCTTCTCGTCCTCCAGCCGGTTCCAGTTGATGGCCCGCAGGGGCGTGCGCGGCGCATGGTCCTTCATCCGAAGACCCTTTCTTTCGTGTCCAAATATCCTCGGGGGTGCGGGGGCAGACAGCCCCCGCCTCAAAGCGTGCAGGAAACGCAGCCCTGCACCTCGGTGCCCTCCAGCGCGGTCTGGCGCAGCCGGATGTAATAGATCGTCTTGATGCCCTTCTTCCAGGCATGGATCTGGGCGCGGTTGATGTCGCGCGTCGTGGCCTCGGCCGGGAAGAACAGCGTCAGCGACAGGCCCTGGTCGACATGTTCGGTCGCCGCCGCATAGGTGTCGATGATCGCCTCGGGGCCGATCTCGTAGGCGTCGCGGTAATAGTCCAGGTTCTCGTTCGACATGAAGGCGGCGGGGTAATAGACCCGGCCGATCTTGCCTTCCTTGCGGATCTCGATCTTGGCGACGATCGGGTGGATCGAGCTGGTCGAGTTGTTGATATAGCTGATCGAGCCGGTGGGCGGCACCGCCTGCAGGTTGCGGTTGTAAAGCCCATGCCGCATCACCGCGTCCCGCAGCGCGGCCCAGTCCTCGCGCGTGGGCAGCGCGACACCCTCGAACACCCGCGCGACATCGGGCAGCGTCGGCAGCCAGTCGCGCGTCACGTATTTGTCGAAGAATGTGCCGTCGGCATATTTCGACGTCTCGAAATCCTTGAAGCTGCGCCCCTTTTCCTGCGCCAACAGGTTCGAGGCGCGGATGGCGTGATAGGCGACGGCGGCGAAATAGACCGAGGTGAACTCGATCCCCTCGGGGCTGCCGTAATGGATGCGCTCGCGCGCCAGGAACCCGTGCAGGTTCATCTGGCCCAGCCCCACGGCATGGGCCTCGTCGTTGCCGCGCCGGATCGAGGGCACGGCCTCGATCGCCGACATTTCCGACACCGCGGTCAGCGCGCGGATCGCCGCCTCGACCGTGGCGCCGAAATCCGGCCCGTCCATGGTCGCGGCGATGTTGAGCGAGCCGAGGTTGCAGGAAATATCCGTGCCGAGGTGGCGATAGCTCAGATCCTCGTCGAAGGTGCTGGCCTCGTTGACCTGCAGGATCTCGCTGCACAGGTTCGACATGCTGATGCGGCCGGCGACCGGGTTGGCGCGGTTCACCGTGTCCTCGAACATGATATAGGGATAGCCGCTTTCGAACTGGATCTCGGCCAGGGTCTGGAAGAAGGCGCGGGCGTTGATCTTTTTCTTGCGGATGCGCTTGTCGTCCACCATCTCGGCGTATTTCTCGGTGACGGAAATCTCCGAGAAGGCCATGCCATAGACCTTTTCCACGTCATGGGGCGAGAACAGGTACATGTCCTCGTTCTTCTTGGCCAGTTCGAAGGTCACGTCCGGGATCACCACCCCGAGCGACAGCGTCTTGATGCGGATCTTCTCGTCGGCATTCTCGCGCTTGGTGTCCAGGAAGCGCAGGATGTCGGGGTGATGCGCGTTCAGGTAGACCGCCCCCGCGCCTTGCCGCGCGCCCAGCTGGTTGGCATAGGAAAAGCTGTCCTCCAGCAGTTTCATCACCGGGATGACGCCCGAGGACTGGTTCTCGATCCCCTTGATCGGCGCCCCGGCCTCGCGCAGGTTGGTCAGCATCAGGGCGACGCCGCCGCCGCGCTTGGAAAGCTGCAGCGCCGAATTGATGCCGCGGCCGATGCTTTCCATGTTGTCCTCCAGCCGCAGCAGGAAGCACGAGATCAGTTCGCCGCGCGATTTCTTGCCGGCGTTCAGGAAGGTCGGCGTCGCGGGCTGGAACCGGCCCGACAGGATTTCCTCCATGAAGCGCATGGCGAGATCCTCGTCGCCGCGCGCCAAGGCCAGCGCGACCATGACCACCCGGTCCTCGTAGCGTTCCAGATAGCGCCGCCCGTCGCGGGTCTTCAGCGTGTAGCTGGTATAATACTTGAAGGCGCCCAGGAAGGTCGGAAAGCGGAACTTGCGCGCATAGGCCGCGTCCCAGATCCGGTGCAGGAAGGCGCGCGGATACTGGTCCAGGACTTCGGCCTCGTAATAGCCTTCGTCCACCAGGTAGCCCAGCTTCTCGTCCAGCGAGTGGAAGAAGACGGTGTTCTGGTTGACATGCTGCAGGAAATACTGCCGCGCGGCCTTGCGATCCGCGTCGAAGCGGATGCGGCCCTCGCCGTCGTAAAGGTTCAGCATCGCGTTCAGCGCGTGATAGTCCAGCTCGGCCTTTACGCCATCGTCAAGCATTCCGTCCCCCAGAATTTCTCAAGCCCCGCACGGACGCGGGAAATATCCAGATCAGTCCCCGCCAGCTCGAATCGATACAGCACGGGGACGTTGCACTTGTCAGAAATCACCCGGCCGGCCAAGGCATAGGTCGCCCCGAAATTGCGGTTGCCGGCGGCGATGACGCCGCGCAGGCCGGCGCGGCGGGCGGGATCGTTCAGGAAGCGGATCACCTGCTTGGGCACCGCGCCCCGGCCGGTCCCGTCGGCATAGGTCGGGCAGATCAGCACATAGGGCGTTGCCGCCTCGGGCAGCGGATCGCACGGCGAGACCGGGATGCGCCCGGCCGCCAGCCCCAGCCGCGCCACGAAGCGCGCGGTGTTCCCCGAGGCCGAGGAATAATAGACCAGCCCGCCCATGGCGCCGGTCAGGACAGCCGGCCGATCATGTCGGGCCGGAAGCCCGCCCAATGCGCATCGCCGGCGACGACCACCGGGGCCTGGCGATAGCCCAGCGAGACGACCAGTTCCATCGCCGCGTCGTCCTCGGTCAGGTCGATCAGCTGATAGGCCAGGCCGCGCGCGTCGAGCGCCCGCGTGGTGGCGGTGCATTGCACGCAGGCGGGCTTGGAGTAAACGGTGATGGACATGGCTCGGCTCCTTCTGTTCTGTCGGCAAGAGGGGGCCGGGCCGATGGGCGTGCCACCGGACCCTGTTCCAGCCCCGCGCCCGCCGCACGGTTTCGTCCTTTCGCGCCATGGCAGGTCTTCTGACTTGCGGGTCTCGGCTTAGCCGGCCTTCCCGGAGCCTTGGCCCCAGTGGCATTCCAGCGTCGCTCGCCGCTTACAGCTGCGGGGGCAGTGCCGGCTTTTCACCGGCTTCCCTTTTCATCCCCGAGTCGGCCCCAGGGCAACCATGACCCCGGCAGTTAGCCACGGGTCACGGGCCGGGTCAATCCATATTTAGTGGATGGCCGGGCTGTGCCCGGAATATCTGGTGGGTTCCCGGATCGCGCCAAGGGCTCGATTTGCCGCCGGGCCATGGTGGTGGGCAGGCTGCGGCCACGGGCCGCCGCACCTGCGCGGCTGTTGGATTATGGCAACAGGCGCGGGGACATGGCATGGAATGACGTCGCGTCGTTTGACAAAGCGCGACAATTCGCCCTCTTGCGTGGATCGCGCGCGCGTGAACCGGGGCTCCGTTCCCGTTCCCGTTCCCGTTCCCGTTCCCGTTCCCGTTCCCGTTCCCGTTCCCGTTCCCGTTCCCGTTCCCGTTCCCGTTCCCGTTCCCGTTCCCGTTCCCGTTCCCGTTCCCGTTCCCGTTCCCGTTCCCGTTCCCGTTCCCGTTCCCGTTCCCGTTCCCGTTCCCGTTCCCGTTCCCGTTCCCGTTCCCGTTCCCGTTCCCGTTCCCGTTCCCGTTCCCGTTCCCGTTCCCGTTCCCGTTCCCGTTCCCGTTCCCGTTCCCGTTCCCGTTCCCGTTCCCGTTCCCGTTCCCGTTCCCGTTCCCGTTCCCGTTCCCGTTCCCGTTCCCGTTCCCGTTCCCGTTCCCGTTCCCGTTCCCGTTCCCGTTCCCGTTCCGGTTCCCGTTCCCGTTCCGGCGCGCCAGAGCGCAAGCCATTGATAAGTCAACACTTCATGTCGTCTCTGCCTGCCGGTGGAAGGGGATGCATCTTTGTGCCGGGATAACCCATGAACAAAACCCATCCCAAACCGCCAGCCTCGGGGTCTGCCGCGCAATTGCTGCCGACCCTGGGCCTGCTTCCGGTCCTTGCCATTTCCGCGGGGGTCGGCGGCCCCGCCCAGGCGCAGGACACCGTGACGCTGGACACGGCGGTCATCCGCCGCCAGCAGGGCAGCGAGGCCGAGACCCGCTACAAGACCACCGAAAGCGCCTCGGACAAGATCACCGCGCCGCTGCTCGACACGCCACGGACCGTCACCGTCGTGACCGCGCGCCAGATCAAAGAGCGCGGCGGAAGTCGCAGACCCGGTTGCCGCTGCTGCTCAAGGGCATCATGTCGGCGCATGATGCCGAGCGTGCGGTCGCGGCTGGGGTGGACGGGGTGATCGTCTCGAACCACGGCGGGCGGGCGCTGGACACGCTGCCGGCGACGGCCGAGGCTCTGGCGGTCGTCGCCCGCCAGGTCGCCGGGCGCATTCCGGTGCTGTGCGACGGCGGCATCCGTCGCGGCACCGATGCGCTGAAGGCCCTGGCGCTGGGGGCATCGGCGGTGCTGGTCGGGCGGCCGCAGATCCACGCCCTGGCCGTGGGCGGCGCGGCGGGAGTCGCGCATATGCTGACCATCCTGCGCGCCGAGCTGGAGGTCGCCATGGCCCTGACCGGACGCTGCGACCTGGCCGGGATCGACGAAACCGTGCTTTGGCCTAGCCCTTGAAGCTGCGCCACAGGCTCAGCGCCGCATCCGACAGGTCGCCCAGTCGGGCCAGCACATGTTCGCGCCCCAGCCCCGGCCCGTCCTCGGCCCGGTCGAGCCGGCGCAGCAGCCGCAGCACCCGGCGCTTGTGGATGCCGGTCCAAAGCTGGACCGGATCGGCGACCAGCCCGGCAAAGGTCGTCAGGACCGAGGCGAGCATGGCCAGCACCACCCCGGTCAGCAGCAGATCCACGCTGGAAAGCTCTCGCGGGAAGGCGCCATACCACATGCGGCCGGCCCAGCTTCCCAGCGCGAAATCCTCGACCGCCTGTGCCTGCGCCCGCAGATGCGCGACCGGCCCGGCCAGCGAGATCACCCCCGGCGTGGCGCGGTGGAACAGCAAGAGCCCCGAGCCCAGCACCAGGACCGAGGTGGTGATCTCGGAGACCGCATTGCGGGTCTCGGCATAGTCCGAGACGGCGCGGGCGACGCTTTGCGGCGCGGCCTGGGGCGCCAGCCCCTTTTCGGCCAGGTCGTCGATGAAATGGGCCAGATCGGCCTCGATCCTTTGCGCCACGTCGGATTTCAGGAAGATCTGCCGGCGCGACAGCCAGTCGCCGGCGCGCCGCAGCCCGATCCGGCGCAGAAGCGGCGCGGCCAGCCGCACCAGCAGGAACAGCGGCGACAGCATGACGTTCACCGGCGCACGCAGCAGGTCGAGGCCGAGCGCGTGGCGATGCAGCGCCAGCGTGCCGCGCGGGCCATAGCGGGCGCGGACGAAGCGGTGGACCTCGGTCTCGCGCCGGGTCATCGGACGGGGGTCGGCGGGCTTTAGGGCCATGGGCGCGGTCCTTTGGCGGATCGCGCCCAATCTAGGCATCGCGGCGGGGCGGCTCAATGCCGCGCGGTCACAGCAGCGCGACCAGCCCCAGGCCCAGGGTCGAGATGAACAGCCAGGCCAGCGCGCCAAGCGCCAGCGGCCGGACGCCCTTGGCGCGCAGCTTGCGGATGTCGGTTTCGAGCCCCATCGCCGCCAGCGCCATGGTCAGCAGAAAGGCGGTCAGGCCGACCACCTCGGCATGCAGCGCCTCGGGCAGGGGCAGGGCGCTGTTCAGCAGCACGACGGCGATGAAGCCCAGCACGAACCAGGGCGTCGGCGCCGAGCCATGCGCGGCCTTGCCGCCGCGCCGCGCCAGCGCGCCCAGCACCAGGATCAGCGGCGCCAGCAGCATCACCCGGCTCAGCTTGGCCACGGTCGCGGCCTGCCCGGCCTCGGCGCCATGCTGGAAGCCGGCGCCGACGACCTGCGCCACCTCATGCACGGTTGCACCGACCCAGATGCCGTAATGCGAAGGCCCCATCGCCATCATCTCGCCCAGCAGCGGCATGGCGATCATCGAGAGCGAGCCGAAGACCGTCACGCAGGCGATGGCATAGGCCACGTCCTCGTCCGTTCCGCGCGTGACCGTGTTCGTCGCGATCACCGCCGAGGCGCCGCAGACCGAGGTGCCGGCCGCGATCAGCTCGGCCAGCCGCGCCTCGACCCCCAGCGCCCGCCCGGCCCATTTGGTGAAGACGAAGGTCGCGGCCAGCACCACCGCGATCACCGCCACCCCCGCCAGGCCCACGGCGCGCAACTGCTCCAGCGTTAGCTGGAAGCCCAGCAGCACGATGGCGAAACGCAAGACGCGGCGCAGCGAAAAGCCGATGCCCGGCCGCGCCGCCTCGGGCGTGCCGGCCAGGTTGCGCAGCGCCATGCCCAGCACCATGGCCACCACCAGCGGGCTGAGCGCCGGGATGCCCGAGAAGCGCTGCACCGCCGTCGCCAGGACCGCGATGCCGAAGGTCAGCCCCAGCCCCGGCAGCGTGGCGGAAAGCCAGGCCGTGATCGCGGAAGATGTTTGCTGGTTCTGCTCGGTCGAGGACATGATGGCGCTTCCTTGCTTGCAAGGCGGAACATGGTCCCGGATACACGTTCAATCCATCGCATTATATTTGCCATATCGTTCGATTTTGCTTATCAGTTGGCCATGACGCTGGAACAGCTCCGCATCTTCCTTGCCGTGGCCGAGCGGCAGCATGTCACCCGCGCGGCCGAGGCGCTGAACCTGACGCAATCGGCGGTCAGCGCTGCCGTCTCGGCGCTGGAGGCGCGGCATGGCGTGCGCTTCTTCGACCGGGTGGGGCGGCGCATCGTGCTGACCGAGACCGGCGAAGCCTTCATGGCCGAGGCGCGCGCGGTGCTGGACCGCGCCGAGACGGCCGAGATGGTGCTGGAGGATCTGGCGCGCGAGCCGCGCGGGCGGCTGCGGGTCCATGCCAGCCAGACCGTCGCCAGCTACTGGCTGCCGCCGCGGCTGGTCGCGCTGCGCGAGATGCATCCGGGGATCGAGCTGCGGCTGACCGTCAGCAACACCACCCAGGTCGCCGATGCGGTGCAGGAGGGCGGCGCCGACCTGGGGCTGGTCGAGGGCGCGGTGGCGCATGGCGATCTGCACCGGCAGGTGGTGGCGCGCGACCGGCTGGTGCTGGTCATGGCGACCGATCACCCCTGGGCCGGGCGCGACGCCGTGCCCCTGGCCGGGCTGGCGGCGCAGAACTGGATCCTGCGCGAGCCGGGCTCGGGCACCCGGTCCGAGTTCGAGACCTGGATGGCCGGGCAGGGGCTTTCCGTGGCCGGGCTGCCCCTGGCGCTGGAACTGCCCTCGAACGAGGCGGTGCTGAACGCGGTGGCCGCCAGCCAATGCCTTGCCGCGCTGTCGCAACGCGCGGTGGCGCGGCCCGCCGCCGCCGGCTGGATCCGCACCCTGCCGCTGCCGGGGGCAGAGCGGCCGTTCTCGCTGCTGACCAATCCGCAGCGCTATCGCACGCGGGCGCAGCAGGCGCTGATCGGGATCCTGACGGACGAGATCCTGACGGACGAGATCCTGACGGATGAGGGCTTCGCCGCCGGCCTCCCCTAACGCGAAATGGCCTGCGCCATCGGGAGGGAAGGCGCAGGCCGTCTTCTCGGAGGCTGGCGGGGCCGGTCGCGCGGGCCCCGTTCAGCCCCGCGAGGCGACTTCGTCAGCCATGCTGGGGCTGCGACATCGGCGCGTCCTCGTCCAGCACGTCCAGCGTCGGCACGTCCTCGCCCTCGAGGATGCGGCGGGCGCGGTCGCGGTCGATGTCCCCCACCCAGGAGGCGACGACCACGGTGGCGACGCAATTGCCCAGGTAGTTCCCCAAGGCGCGGGCGATGCCCATGAACCAGTCGACCGACAGCACCAGCACCAGCCCGATGGCGGGGATGGCCGGGATCGCGGCCAGTGTCGCGGCCAGGATCACGATGGCCGAGCCCGGCACCCCATGCGCGCCCTTGGACGTCACCAGCGCCACGCCCAGGATGGCCAGAAGGTCGGTGGTGGACAGCGGCGTGTTGGTGGCCTGGGCGATGAAGACCGCCGCCAGCGTCAGGTAGATCGAGAAGGCGTCGAGGTTGAAGGAATAGCCCGTCGGCACCACCAGCCCCACGGTCGAGTCCTTGATGCCCAGGTGTTCCAGCTTGCGCATGGTCTGCGGCAGCACGGCGTCGCTGCTGGCGGTGCCGGCGACGATGCCGACCTCGGTGCGCAGGTAGCGCAGCAGCTTGAAGATGCTGAAGCCCGCCAGCCGCAGCACGAAGCCCAGGATCACGAAGACGAAGATGGCGATGGTGACATAGAACAGCCCGACCAGGTAGCCCAGCTGCGCCAGCGAGCCGATGCCGTATTGCCCGACGGTGAAGGCGATGGCGCCGAACACGCCCAGGGGCGCCAGCCGGACGATGAAATACATGATCTTGAAGGTGACGTCCCCGGTCAGCTCGATCATGTGCAAAAGCGGCTTGCCGCGCTCGCCCACCAGCGACAGGGCGCAGCCGAACAGGATCGCGACCAGCAGAACCTGCAGGATGTCGCCCTGGGCGAAGCCGCTGATCATCGTGGTCGGGATCAGCTTCATCAGGAACTCGACGGTGCCGCCGCTGCTGACTTCATGCGCGCGGTCCACATAGGCCGACAGCGCCGAGGCGTCGAGCTGGCTCACGTCGATGTTCATGCCGTGGCCGGGGCCGAACAGATAGGCGACCGCGATGCCCAGGGCCAGGGCGATGGTGGTGATGATCTCGAAATAGACGATGGCGCGGACGCCGACCTTGCCGACCTTTTTCAGGTCGCCCGCGCCGGCGATGCCATGCACGACGACGCAGAACACGATGACGGGGATCAGCATCTTGATGAGCTTGATGAACCCGTCTCCCAGCGGCTTCATCTTGGCGGCGAATTCGGGCGCGAAGAAGCCGGCGACGATCCCCAGCACCAGCGCCACGCAAACCTGTCCAAACAAGGACCTGGACCAATTCGGCATGTGTTTTCTGTTCCTCCCTGTGACGGAAGGGGGGCCGCGATGCGCCCGATGCATCTCCTCGCGCATCGGGCGCATGGCCGCGGCCGGTCCCCTCATGCCGAAGAGTGTTGGCCAAGGGCACATCCGTGTCTAATATCGATTTACCGTTAATCCATAGGGTGACGATATGAGAATGCGCCAGCTTCGCTGCTTCGTCGTCCTGGCCGAAGAGCTGAACTTCACCCGCGCCGCCCGGCGGCTGAACATGTCGCAGCCGCCGCTGAGCACGCAAATCCAGACACTTGAGCGCGAGGTCGGCGCCGAACTCATCAGCCGTACCAGCCGCAAGGTGGCGCTGACGCGGGCGGGCGCGCTGTTCCTGCCCAGGGCGCGCAACATGCTGGACCAGTATGAACGCAGCCTGCAGGAGATCCGTGAAATCCAGCAGGGCCAGGACGGATTGCTGGAAATCGGGGCAACCGGCTCGATCCTGCGCGGCGGCCTGGCCGAGTTGCTGGCGCATTTCGCCCGGCTGCACCCGCGAATCACCCTGCGCGTCCACGAACAGACCCCGGCCGCGCAGCTGACCGAGGTGCTGAGCCGGCGCACCGACGTCAGCTTCAACCGCTCGGTGCCGCGCGACGAGGAACTGGCCTATGAATACGGCTGGCGCGAAGAGATGGTGGCGCTGGTGCGCAGCGACCACCGGCTGGCCGGGCGCACCTGCGTCTCGATCGACGACCTGCGCGAGGACCAGCATGTCGTGCTGCGCCCCGACAGTTCCGATTTCGCGGCCTATGTCATGGCCTGCATCGTCGCCTCGGGCTATCGGCCGCGGGTCTCGCAGCAGGTGGTGGACGCGCAGTCGGTCCCCAGCCTGATCGTGGCGGGCTTCGGGGTCAGCATCGTGCCGGCGGGCATCGCCAGGCTGACGGCGGGGCCGCTGACCTTCCTGCCGATCCGGCCCGACCCGCCGGTTTCCGAGGTCTATATCGTCTATCACCACCGCGACCCGGTGCCGGCGCTGCAGCTGTTCCTGGCCGAGATCCGCCGCAGCCTGGGCCACGATCCGGCCGGGCCGGCGCGCTGAGGGCTCGACCCGGCGGGGGCCGCGCGGCATCATCGCGACCGGAGGTGCCCGATGACCGAGATGCTGCGCATGCTGCGCAAGCTGGCGCAGATGAACCGGCTGGCCAATGCCCGGCTGCATCGCGCCTGCGCCGCCCTGCCGCCCGGCGGATACGAGGCGCCGCGCCCGTCCTTCTTCGGCTCGATCCGCGCCACGCTGAACCATGTCCTGCTGGTCGACCGCTTCTATATCGATGCGCTGGCGGGCCGGCCGCTGGACAAGGCCGCGCTGGCCGAGGCGGGGGACTGCCCGGACCTTGCGCGGCTGGCCGAATGGCAGGCGCACGAGGACGACCGCCTGCTGGCGCTGGTCGCGGCGCTGACGCCCGACACCCTGGCGGAAATCGTGCCGGTGGATCGCGGCTCGCGCATGCAGCACGACCGCTGCGACGACCTGCTGTCGCATCTGTTCCAGCACCAGACCCATCATCGCGGGCAGGTGCATGGCCTGCTGTCGCAGGCCGGCGTGGTCCCGCCGCAGCTGGACGAATTCATCGTCGGCGACGATGCGGCGGCGCGGGCCGAGGACATGGCGCGGCTCGGCTGGACCGAGGATCAGCTGATGCGGCCCTAGTTTCGCTTTGACTTGCGGGCCGGGACAGGATAGGCGGGCGGCTTGGCTCCGCATTCCGGGCCGGCGGGCCATGGGAGGGCCCGGCCGCAAAGGGGATGGTGCCTTTCACCGGATGCGCCCCCGCATCCCCTTTCTGGCGAAGAAGATGAACGAACATGATATTGCCGCGCCCTTGGCCGCGGCGCTGGCGGCCAAGGGCTATGCCAGCCTGACCTCGGTGCAGGAAGCGGCGCTCGCGCCCGAGGCGCGGGGTCGCGACGTGCTGGTCTCGGCCCAGACCGGCTCGGGCAAGACCGTGGCCTTCGGCCTGGCCATGGCCGGCGACATCCTTGCGGGCGACACCCTGCCCGACGCAGAGCAGCCGCTGGCGCTGGCCATCGCGCCCACGCGCGAGCTGGCCTTGCAGGTGGCGCGCGAGCTGGGCTGGCTTTACGAACAGGCGGGCGCGCGCATCGCCACCTGCGTCGGCGGCATGGACTATCGCACCGAGCGCCGGGCGCTGGAGCGCGGCGCCCATATCGTCGTCGGCACCCCCGGCCGCTTGCGCGACCATATCGAGCGCGGCTCGCTGGACCTGACCGCCCTGCGCGCCTGCGTGCTGGACGAGGCGGACGAGATGTTGGACCTGGGTTTCCGCGAGGATCTGGAGTTCATCCTGGGCAGCGCGCCCGAGGAACGGCGCACGCTGATGTTCTCGGCCACCGTGCCCCCGGCCATCGAGGCGCTGGCCCGCGACTTCCAGCGCGACGCGCTGCGCATCCAGGCCATGGGCGAGGCGCGCCAGCACGGCGACATCGACTATCGCGCCCTGTCGGTGACGACCCGCGACCGCGAGCATGCCATCTTCAACACCCTGCGCTTCTACGAGGCCAGCCGGGCGATCATCTTCTGCAAGACCCGCGCCAACGTGAACCACCTGCTGGCGCGCATGGGCAATCGCGGCTTCAAGGTGGTGGCGCTGTCGGGCGAGCTGTCCCAGCAGGAACGCAGCCACGCCCTGCAAGCGCTGCGCGACGGCCGGGCGCGGGTCTGCATCGCCACCGACGTGGCGGCGCGCGGCATCGACCTGCCGGGGCTGGAGCTGGTGATCCATGCCGACCTGCCGACCAATCCCGACACGCTGCTGCACCGTTCCGGCCGCACCGGCCGGGCTGGGGCCAAGGGCACCTCGGTGCTGATCGTGCCGGCGGCGGAATACAAGCGGGCGCAGCGCCTGCTCCAGCGCGCCAAGCTGGTCGCGGAATGGGGCAAGGCCCCCTCGGCCGACGAGGTGCAGGCCCGCGACGACGCGCGGATGCTGGACCATCCCGCCCTGGCCGAGGCGCCGGGCGACGAGGCGGGATTGGCCGCGGCGCTGCTCGACCGTTTCGGTGCCGAGCGTGTCGCCTCGGCCTTCGTGCGGCTGTGGCGCGAGGGGCGCCCGGCGCCCGAGGAACTGTCGGAAAACGTGGCACCCGCGCCTGCCGCGCCGCGCGAGCGGGGCGAGTTCGGGCCGGCAGTCTGGTTCCTGCTTTCGGTCGGCCATTCCGGCCGGGCCGAGGCGCGCTGGCTTTTGCCCAAGATCTGCGAGGCGGGCGGCATCACCCGCGACGCGATCGGCGCGATCCGGGTCAAGACCGACCAGACCTTCGTGCAGATCGCCGCGCCCGCCGCGCCGAATTTCGGCGAGCGGGTGGAGCTGGAGCCGGGCCTGACCATGCGCCGGATCGAGGGCGAGCCGGTTTTCGAGACCGGCCCCGTGCGCGACAGGCGGCCCGGCCGGCATGGGTATTTGGAGAACGGAGAAACATCCGACGCGCCCCTGCGGGACAGGAAGCCGCATCGCGGCCAGCCCGCGCGCCCCGCGTGGTCGGAAGATGGGCCCAGGTCCGAGCCGAAGCCCAAGCCGGCCCGGCGTCCGGCGCTGCTGGACCCGGAGCAGGTAAAGCCCGCCCCCCGTGCCGTGCCCGACCGCGACGCCGCGCCGGAAGCGGCGGCTGAAGCCCCGCGCAAGGCCCGCTGGAGCGCCGAGAAGAAGCAGGCGCACAAGGCCGCGCCGAAAACCGCTCCGCGTGCGGAGGGGAAATCGGCGGGCTTCAAGACACATGGCGGCGCGGCGCGCCACGACCGTCCCGCGCGTGGCGACGGCGCCGAGGCGCGTCCCCGGCGCGCCGCCGGCTTCAAGTCGCACAAGCCTGCGGCCGGCGGGTCGGGCAAGGGCGGCGACAGGCCCTTTCGCGCCGGGCCGAAGCCCGGCAAGCGCTAGGCCGCCGTCGCCAGCGCCAGCCCGTCCACCACCGCGGTGAACGCCCCCGCGCGCCGCAGCTGCGCGCCGGGGCAAAGCCGCAGCGCCTCGGCGGCGACGAAGCCCATCAGGCTGGAGCCGCCGACCAGGATCACGCTGCCCACCTGTCCGGGCGCGATGCCGGCCAGCCGCAGCGTTTCGGCCGCGGCTTGCGCGAGATCCCCGCGGCAATCCGACAGCGCCGCCTCCAGCGAGGCGGGCGAGATTTCCGGCGCCAGCCCTGGCTCGACGAAGCCCATGGCGATGCGCGCGCCCTCGCCGGCATTGGCGGCGATCTTGCCGCGCTCGACGGCAAAGGCCAGCTCATGGCCCAACTCCTCGTCCAGCACCGCGACCAGCCGGTCCATCGCCTTGCGGTCCACCGCCATGCGCGCCATCCCGGCGGCCATGCGCCGCGTCTCGGGCACGTAGAGAAAGGGGATCCTGGCCCAGGTCGCTAGGTCGACATAGATCGCATTCGGCACCGGCAGCAGCCCCGGCCCCATGGCGCGGCGCAGCTGCCCGCCGTGGCCCAGGGCCGGCATGGCATGGCAGAGCGAGACCTGCTGGTCGAAATCCGTGCCCCCCAGCCGGATGCCGTGATTGGCAAGGATCTGCACCCCCGCGCCGCTGCTGCGAAAGACCGAGAAATCCGAGGTGCCGCCGCCGATGTCGACGATCAGCCCGATCTCGCCCGCGCGGCCCAAGCCATGGCTGGCCAGCGCCGCCGCCTCGGGCTCGGGCAGGAAGGCGACCTCGTCGAAGCCGGCCGCCAGGTAGCAGCCGCGCAGGTCCGCCTCGGCCTGGGCGTCGCGGGCGGGGTCGTTCGAATGGAAATGCACCGGCCGGCCGGAAAGCGCGCGGCGAAAGCGCCGGCCCGCCGCCGCCTCGGCCCGCTCGCGCAGGGCGGCGAGGAAGGCGGCGACGATGTCGCAAAGCGTGCGGCGCTTGCCGGCGATCAGCCGCGATTCGTGGAAAAGCGCCGTCCCGAGCACGCTTTTCAGCGCCCGCATGTAGCGGCCCTCGGCGCCCTGGACCAGCGCCTCGGCCGCCGCCGCGCCGATGCGCATGGCGCCGCCCTGCGCCGGGAAGAAGACGGCGGTCGGCAGGGTCTCGGCCCCCGGCTCGATGGCGATGCGCCGGGGCCGGCCGTCGTGCAGGATCGCGGCGGCCGAGTTCGAGGTTCCGAAATCGATGGCAAGCCTGTCGTCCAGCATCCCCGTGCCCCTGTCCGCAAAGCCCGCGCTGCTAGCCTTTTGCGGGGCCGGGCGCAAGTGCAACCGGCCGGAAGGGGTGCGGTCAGGCGCGATGCGCCCGCCAATGGTCGATGCCGGCCTGCGCCACCGCCTGGTCCTGCGCGGGCGTTCCCGAGGATACGCCGATGCCGCCGACGGTCTGGCCGTCGTGATCGACCGGCAGGCCGCCGCCCACCACCATCAGCCGCCCGCCGATGGCCGAGGAGATGCCCCAGGCCGGGGCGCCCGGCTGGCTGGCGGCGCCGTATTCATGCGTGGCCTTGCGCGCGGCGGCGGCGGTGAAGGCCTTGTCGATGGCGATGGTCGCCGACGTGACCTTGCCGCCGTCCATGCGGCAAAAGGCCAGGAGCTGGCCGCTTTCGTCGGTGACGGCGATGCACATGGGCACGCCGATCTCGCGGGCATGGGCCTCGGCGCCGGCGATCAGCAGGCGGGCATCGGCCTGGTCCAGTCGGGTGATGGTCAGCATGGTTTCTCCTCCTCCTTGTCGAAAATCGTTCACTCGGCCGGCGCGCCGCCGCTGTGCTGCGGGCCGGGCCGGTGCAGGGCGCCGCGGTAGCTGGCCGGCGACAGGCGCAGCGCCAGCGCGCAGACCGCAAGCACGGCCGCCAGATGCAGCGCCCAGCCGAGGGTGAAGCTGCCGGTCAGGTCGTGCAGCAGCGCCAGGATCCAGGGCGGGATCGCGGCCAGCAGGAAGCCTCCGCCCTGCATCAGCGCCGCCAGCGCCCCGGCCTGGGCGGGATCGGGCAGGTGGTCCAGCGCCACGATCATCATCAGCGAAAAGCAGCCGCCAAGCCCGGCGCCCAGCAGGAAGGCAATGGGATAGGGCGCGGCCTCGGGGCGCAGGACCAGCATGGCGAAGCCGAGCGCCTGCATGGCCAGGCAGATCCCCAGCCAGGGCCGCCGGTCGCTGCCGCGGCTGGCCAGGACCGGCGTCGCCAGCGCCGAGACCGCCTGTCCCACCGCCAGCACCGCCAGCAGCCCGCCGCTGGCACCCGCCGACCAGCCCAGATCCTGGAACGCAGGCGCAAGCCAGGCGACGGACGAGGAATAGCCGCCGTTGATCAGCCCGAAACAGGCCATCAGCAGCCAGACCCGCGGCAGGCGCAGCCAGTGCCACAACCCCTGCCGGCTGCCCTGCGGCGCGCGCGCCTCGGGCGGCAGGGCCAGCGCCACCAGCAGCGCGGTCAGCGCGGCGGGCAGCGCCAGCCAGCCAAGCGCCAGCCGCCAGCTGCCCGACCAGGCGGCGATCAGCGGTGCGGCCTGCGCGCCAAAGGCGCCGCCGCCCATCATCATCGCGGCGTAAAGCCCCATGGCCAGGTTGATGCCGCGCGGGAATTCGCGCTTGATGATGGTGGGGAACACCGCCTGAACCACCGCCGCGCCCGCGCCCAGCAGCACGGCCGAGCCCAGCATGTCCAGCGCCGAATGCGCCCACAGCCGCAGGCCCGAGCCCAGGCCCAGCACCAGCAGCGCCAGCACGGCGGCGCGTTTCGCCCCCAGCCGCGCCTGGATCTCCGGCCCCAGGAAGGCACCCGCCCCCATCAGCAGGATCGGCAGCAGCGTCAGCGCCGAAAGGCCCTGCATGGTCAGGCCGGTCTCGGCCGAGATCGGCGCCGCCAACGGGCCGACCCCGGTCAGGAAGGGCCGCAGCGCCAGCCCGACCAGGGCCACCACGGCCAGCATCAGCGGCTGCCGGTTCGTCACGCCTGGTCCTGCCGTGCCTTCCAGCCTGCATATAGGTCGCCCGCGCCCTGGGGCCGCACGGGCAGGTAGCGAATGGCGATGGATTGCTGTTCCAGGGGCCTTGCCATCTCTTCGTAGAGCGCGGCCGTGGACAGGCCATAGGGCGCGCCGTCCTGGTTCGAATAGGCGTAATGCACATCGGCGACGCCCGCCAGCCGCATGGCGGCCAGGCACATCGGGCAGGGCTGGCCGCTGGCATAGACCGCGCAGCCGGCAAGATCGGGCGAGCCCAGCCGCAGCGCGGCAGCGCGCAGCGCCACCAGCTCGGCATGGGCGGTCGGGTCGTGGGTGGCGACGGTTTCGTTGACGCCGGTGGCCAGCACCTCGCCGCCCCGCACCACCACCGCGCCAAAGGGCCGCCCGCCCGCCTGCGCGTTGCGATGCGCCAGCATCACCGCCTGTTCCAGATAGTGCCTCGCCTTGTCGGTCATCGCCTTTCCCCTCATCTTGCGCCGGCGGCAACCAGCCGGGCCGCGATCGCGTCGAAGCCCATGCGGCGGGCATGGGCCAGCGCCGAGACCCCCTCGCCATCGGGCAGGTTCACATCGGCCCCGGCCGCGACCAGCAGGTCGACGACCTGCTGCTGGCGCGGGCCGCCATCGCCCAGGATGATCGCCTCCAGCAGCGCGGTCCAGCCCAGCCGGTTGACGTGATCGACCTCGACTCCGGCCTGGATCAGCCGGCGGACGGTCTCGACATGGCCGCGCTCGGCCGCCGGGATCAGCGCCGTGCCGCCGAAGCGGTTGGTGCTGGCCAGGTCGGCGCCATGGGCCAGCGTCAGCTCCAGGATCTCCAGATGCCCGCGCGCCCCGGCATAAAGATAGGGGCTGTCCTCGATGGCATCCCTGGCGTTCACGTCGGCGCCGGCCTCGACCAGAGCCCGCGCCGCCTCGACCCGGTTGGCATGGGTCGCCACCAGCAAGGGCGTGCGCCCCTTGGCGTCGCGCGGGTCCACGGGCACGCCGCGGGCCAGAAGCGCGCGGATGGCCGCGGCATCGCCATCGGCCGCGGCGGTGAACAGGGCGGTCTCTGGCATGGTCTGTGCCTGGACGGGCAAGGGGCTGGAGGCGCCCAGGACGAATGCGAACAGGATCGCCAGAAGCTTGTGCATGGCCTGCCTTGCTGTTGCGATTGGACCCGGCGCCGGCGGCGCGATCCCAAGCGGCCGCAGGGATCGGTTTCGCAAAGGGTATCGCGGCGGCGCAGCGAAAATAATCTCGAATATCCGAATGCTGTTTCAATATTTCGTGGAAAATAACCGCCCGAACCGCGGCCAAAGGGCCTTGCGGCGCGCGGCCGCCTGGCTTTATCGGCCAAGGACCGCGGAGCCGCGCGGCCGATGGGCTATACGCCGGACGTGCATTGTGGCTTGATGGGTCAATCTGAAATTGCCGGAGACGCGCGATGGCATCCGTCCTCATCAACCTTGTGATCTTTGCCGCGCTGATCGTCGTGCTGGTCCGCCTGCAGGGCGGGCAGCTGACGCTGTCGGTGCGGGTCTTCATCGCCCTTGTCCTGGGCACGCTGTTCGGGATCGGGCTGCAACTCGTCCATGGCACCGGCGCGCCGGCGCTGCAAACTACGATCGACTGGATCAACGTGGTGGGCAACGGCTATGTGCAGCTGTTGCAGATGGTGGTGATGCCGCTGGTCTTCGCGGCGATCCTCAGCGCGGTGGCGCGGCTGCACGACGCCTCGGCGCTCGGCCGGATCTCGGTGCTGACCCTGGGCACGCTGCTTGGCACCACCGCGATCGCGGCCTTCGTCGGCGTGGTCATGTCGCTGGCCTTCGGCCTCACCGCCGAGGGCCTGGCCCAGGGCGCGGCCGAGACCGCCCGGCTGACCGCGCTCGAGACCACCTATGCCCCGCGCGTCGCCGACCTGACGGTGCCGCAGCTGCTGTTGTCCTTCATCCCCAGGAACCCCTTTGCCGAGCTGACCGGGGCGAACCCGACCTCGATCATCGCGGTGGTGGTCTTTGCCGCCTTCCTCGGCGTCGCCGCCATCCGCCTGCTGCGCCGCGATCCCGAAAAGGGCCGCAGCCTGCTGAACCTGATCGACATCCTGCAGGCCTGGATCGGCCAGCTGGTGCGGCTGATCATGGTGCTGACCCCCTATGGCGTCATGGCGCTGATGACCAAGATGGCGGCGACCTCGAACGCGGCCGACATCCTGAACCTGGGCAAGTTCGTCGTCGCCTCCTACCTGGGCCTCGCGATCATGTTCGGGGTGCATGCCGTGCTGCTGACGCTGACCGGGGTGAACCCGCTGACCTTCTTTCGCAAGATCGTCCCGGCGCTGACCTTCGCCTTCTCCAGCCGCTCCAGCGCCGCGACCATCCCCCTCAATGTCGAGATCCAGACCCGCCGGCTGGGCGTGCCGCAGACCATCGCGTCCTTCTCGGCCTCCTTCGGGGCGACCATCGGCCAGAACGGCTGCGCCGGGCTCTATCCGGCGATGCTGGCGGTGATGGTGGCGCCGACGGTCGGCATCAACCCGCTGGACCCGGCCTGGATCATGACGCTGCTGGCCATCGTCACGCTGTCCTCGGCCGGGGTCGCGGGCGTGGGCGGCGGCGCCACCATGGCGGCGCTGATCGTGCTGCCGGCCATGGGCCTGCCGGTGACGCTGGTGGCGCTGCTGATCTCGGTCGAGCCGCTGATCGACATGGGGCGCACGGCGCTCAACGTCTCGGGCTCGATGACGGCAGGCACGGTCACCTCGCAGATCCTCGGCCAGACCGACAAGGCCGTCCTGCAAAGCCGGGAAGAGCGCGGCCTGCAAAACGCCTGACGACATCCCGGCGCCGCCCGCAGACGCTGCGCCGGACTTCTTCGTTCCCCAAATACCCATGCGACGGCGCGCGCTGTCGCCGGTTCAGCCGAATGCGTCCCGCACCGGGCTTTTCGACAGCGCCACCAGCTTCTCGCGCAGCCGCAGCGCCAAGGGCGACAGCGGCCGGCGCTTCAGGTCCAGGAGGTAATAGGGCGAGACGCGGATCTCATGCGGCACCTGCAGCATGGCGAAGCCCGCCCCGACCGGCGGCCGGATCAGCAGCTCCGCCACCTCCTCGGACATCGGCGCCACCGCGTCGCTTTGCGCCAGATAGGCGATGGTCAGCAGCAGCGAGGGGCTGTTGACGATGTTCTTCGGCTCGGACAGGCCGACATCGGCAAAGGCCGCCAGCGCCGCCTCGCGGATCGGCGCGCCGCGCTGCTGCATGATCCATTCCTGCCCGGCCAGTTCGGTCAGCGTGACCGGGGCGGCGCGGCCCAGCGGGTGGCTCGACCGCACGAGGAAGGCCACCTTCTCGTCCCGCATCGGCAGGATGTTGAAATCCTGGCTGTCGAATTCCGGCAGGATGCGGGCCAGGACGAAATCCATCTCTCCGGCCGCCAGGTGCAGCAGCAACTCGCGCGAGGGCATGACGTCCACGGTGATGTCGGCATCCGGCGCGCCCTGCTTGATCTCGCGGATGGCCGAGACCAGGTAGCTGACCGCCGGCCCCGTCACCGCCCCCACCCGCAGCGCGCCGCCGAAGCCCTCGCGCAGCGCCTGCACCTCCGAGGCCATGCTGAACATCTCGCGCAGGATGACGCGGGCGCGGCGCAGCACGGCGCGGCCGATCTCGGTCGGCTCCATGCCCTTGGGCTGGCGCAGGAACAGCTGCGCGCCGACCTGGTTCTCGATCTCGGCCAGCATGCGCGATGCGGCAGGCTGGGTCATGCCGACCCGCTCGGCCGCCAGCTGCAGCTGGCCGGTTTCGGCGATCTGCTGGATCAGCCGCAATTGCGCGGGCTTCAGCATCAGGCGGGCAGGGGGTAATGACATGACGATTCCGATATGCAGACTGCAGGCGATGTAATTTTACCATTATGTCGTTTCATGGCTAGATCAAGCGCAACCGCCAGGCTGCGCGGCGCCGCCTGGCCGATCTGCGCGGGGGACCATGCCATGTTTCTGTCGCAATTGCTTTTGCCGGGTGGCGGGCGCGGGGTTGCCTTGCGCGAAGGCGATGCCGCGCATCTGGTTCCGGGGGCCGAGAGCACCCGCGACCTGGCGCAGGCCGCCATCGCTGCCGGCCGCGGGCTGGCCGAGGAGGCTGCGCGCCGCGGCCGCGGCGCGCCGGTCGACCTGGCCCAGGCCCTGGCCGAGGGGCGGGTGCTGCCGCCCGTCGACCATCCCGACCCCGCGCATCTGCACCTGACCGGCACCGGGCTGACGCATCTGGGCTCGGCCGCGACGCGGGATGCGATGCATGGCGCACCCGATGCGGGCGAGCTGACCGACAGCATGAAGATGTTCCGCATGGGGCTCGAGGGCGGCAAGCCGCGTCCGGGCGAGGCGGGTGTGCAGCCCGAATGGTTCTACAAGGGCAACGGCCATGCCGCCGTGGCGCCGGGCGCGCCGCTTGCCTCGCCCGCCTTCGCGCTCGACGCGGGCGAAGAGCCCGAGATCGCCGGGCTCTACCTCATCGGCCCCGACGGCACGCCCTTTCGCCTGGGCTTTGCGCTTGGCAACGAGTTCTCGGACCATGTGACCGAACGGGGCAACTACCTCTGGCTCGCCCATTCCAAGCTGCGCCCGGCCAGCTTCGGCCCCGAGATGCTGCTGGGCGCGCTGCCGCAGCATGTCGAGGGCAGCAGCCGCATCCTGCGCGACGGGGCGGTGCTTTGGGAAAGGCCCTTCCTGTCGGGCGAGGCGAACATGAGCCACAGCATCGCCAACCTGGAACACCATCATTTCAAATATGCGCTGTTCCGCCAGCCGGGCGACGTGCATGTGCATTTCTTCGGCACGGCGACGCTGTCCTTTGCCGACGGCGTCCATGCCCGGCCGGGCGACGTGTTCCAGATCGAGGCCCCCGCGCTCGGCCTGCCGCTGCGCAACCCGCTGGTCCAGCTGCCCAACGATGCGGCGCCGGTCGCCGTCGCCACTCTCTAGAGGTCGCCCATGTCGTCCAGCACCCCGTCCTTTACCCCCGCCCCATGGCCGCGCAAGCTGCGCTCGCAGCATTGGTATGGCGGCAATTCGCGCGACACGATCTATCACCGCGGCTGGATGAAGAACCAGGGCTATCCGCATGACCTGTTCGACGGCCGCCCGGTGATCGGCATCCTGAACACCTGGTCGGACCTGACGCCCTGCAACGGCCACCTGCGCGAACTGGCGGAAAAGGTGAAGGCGGGCGTGTGGGAGGCCGGCGGCTTTCCGGTCGAGGTGCCGGTGTTCTCGGCCAGCGAGAACACCTTCCGCCCGACCGCGATGATGTTTCGCAACCTCGCGGCGCTGGCCATCGAAGAGACGATCCGCGGCCAGCCCATCGACGGGGCGGTGCTGCTGGTGGGCTGCGACAAGACCACGCCCAGCCTGCTGATGGCGGCGGCCTCGACCGACATTCCCTCGATCGTCGTCACCGGCGGGCCGATGCTGAACGGCTGGTTCCGGGGCGAGCGCATCGGCTCGGGCACGCATCTGTGGAAGTTTTCCGAGGCGGTGAAGGCCGGCGAGATGACCCAGGCCGAGTTCCTCGAGGCCGAGGCGAGCATGTCGCGCTCATCCGGGACCTGCAACACCATGGGCACCGCCTCGACCATGGCCAGCATGGCCGAGGCGCTGGGGATGGCGCTGTCGGGCAATGCCGCGATCCCGGCGGTGGATTCGCGCCGCCGCACCATGGCGCAGCTGTCGGGCCGGCGCATCGTGCAGATGGTCAAGGACGACCTGAAGCCCAGCGACATCCTGACCAAGCAGGCCTTCGAGAACGCGATCCGCACCAATGGCGCCATCGGCGGCTCGACCAACGCAGTGGTGCATCTGCTGGCGCTGGCCGGCCGGGTCGGGGTCGATGTGACGCTGGCGGACTGGGACCGGCTGGGGCGCGACGTCAAGACCATCGTGAACCTGATGCCCTCGGGGAAATACCTGATGGAGGAGTTCTTCCATGCCGGCGGCCTGCCGGTGGTCATCAAGCGGCTGGGCGAGGCCGGGCAGCTTCACAAGGACGCGCTGACCGTCAGCGGCGCCACGATCTGGGACGAGGTCAAGGAGGTGGTGAACTGGAACGAGGAGGTGATCCTGCCCGCCGACCGGCCGCTGACCGACCAGGGCGGCATCGCCGTGCTGCGCGGCAACCTGGCGCCGAACGGGGCGGTGCTGAAGCCCTCGGCCGCCAGCCCGCACCTGATGGTGCATCGCGGCCGGGCGGTCGTCTTCGAGGACATCGACGACTACAAGGCCAGGATCGGGGACGAGGCGCTGGACATCGACGAGACCTGCGTCATGGTGCTGAAGAACTGCGGGCCCAGGGGCTATCCCGGCATGGCCGAGGTCGGCAACATGGGCCTGCCGCCCAAGGTGCTGCGCAAGGGCATCACCGACATGGTGCGGGTGTCCGATGCGCGCATGTCGGGCACCGCCTATGGCACCGTGGTCCTGCACACCTCGCCCGAGGCGGCGGCGGGCGGGCCGCTGGCCGTGGTGCGCGACGGCGACATGATCGCGCTCGACGTGCCGAACCGCCGGCTGCACCTGGACATTTCGGACGCGGAACTGGCGGCGCGGCTGGCCGAATGGCGGCCGCTGCCCGACCAGCCCGCCAGCGGCTATGCCTGGCTGCACCAGCAGCATGTCATGGGCGCGGATACCGGCGCGGACCTGGATTTCCTGCGCGGCTGCCGCGGCAACCCGGTCGGAAAGGACAGCCACTGATGCGGATCGCGCTCGTCGGCATCGGCAAGATCGCGCTGGACCAGCACGTCCCGGCGCTGGCGGCCAGCCCCGACTGGGAACTGGCAGCGACCGTCAGCCGGCATGGAAGGGTCGAGGGGGTCGAGGGTTTTGCGCGCATCGAGGACATGCTGGAGGCCCGCCCCGATATCGGCGCGGTCAGCCTGTGCCTGCCGCCCGTGCCGCGCTTTCAGGCGGCGCAGGCGGTCTTGCGCGCCGGCCGGCACCTGATGCTGGAAAAGCCGCCCGGCGCGACGCTCTCCGAAGTCCATATCCTGCGTGACCTGGCGCAGGCGCAGGGCGTGACGCTGTATGCCAGCTGGCATTCGCGCATGGCCCATGCGGTGGCGGCGGCCAAGGCCTGGCTGGCCGGCCGCGTGATCCACGAGGGCCGGATCACCTGGCGCGAGGACGTGCGCAAATGGCATCCCGGCCAGGACTGGATCTTTCAGGCCGGCGGCATGGGCGTCTTCGACCCCGGCATCAACGCGCTGTCGATCCTGACCGAGATCCTGCCGATGCCGGTGCATGTCACCGCGGCCGAGCTGGACTTCCCGCAGAACCGCCAGGCCCCCATCGCCGCGCGGCTGAACCTGTCGCATGGGATCGCGGCCGATTTCGACTTCCGCCAGCAGGGCCCGCAGACCTGGGACATGGAGTTCCAGACCGACGCCGGCCAGCTGGCGCTGCGCCTGGGCGGCAACCTGCTGGAGATCGACGGCCACCCGGCGACGGGCGAGGCCAGCATCATGGGCGAATACCCGGCGCTCTACGCCCGCATGGCGGCGCTGGTGCGCAAGGGCGCCTCCGACGTCGACCTCTCCCCCATGGTCCTGACCGCCGACGCCTTTACCCTCGGCAGCCGCCGGATCGTCGAGCCCTTCGTTTTCTAGTAGGCCGCTGAAAAAAGGGTTTTGACGGGGCCCCGTGGCGGAATTCGTTCTGGATTCGGCGGCGACCGGCCTGAAAACCGGGCATTTTCGGCAGGATTGAGGCGACTTTCCCGGTTCCCGGCCCAAGCTCTCCTGTCGCACGCAGCAGCCTGCCAGGGGCCGGCGCCGGCACGGCGAAACCGCCGGCTAGCGCTTTCTCTGTTCCCCAAATACTCCCCGCCGGAGGCAGCGGCCAAGGGCCGCTTTCCGGGCTCAGGCGAGTTCCAGGTTCAGGCTTTTCTCGAAGGCGGTGCGATAAAGCTGCGACAGCTCGGCCAGGGGCGCGGCATCGCCGCCAAGGACCACCGTCTCGCCGCCGAAGCTGCCGGCCGTCGCCAGCGGCACGCCGGCCGCCGCGGCCGCATCGGCCAGCTTGGCCGCGTTCCCGGCGGTGCAGGCGACCAGGTAGCGCGCCTGGTCCTCGCCGAAAAGCTGGGCGATCCCGGCGCTGTCCAGCGTCACGCCCAGGCCTGCCGCCTCGGCCAGTTCGAAGGCCGCCAGCGCCAGCCCGCCATCCGACAGGTCGGCCGCGGCCCGGACCAGCCCGCCATGCGCGCGCAGGAATTCGCCATTGCGGCGCTCGGCGGCCAGGTCCACGGGCGGCGCGTCGCCGGCCTCGATGCCGAAGGCCTCGGCGGCCAGCGCCGACTGGCCCAGGTGGCCCCGCGTCTCGCCGATGACCAGCGCCAGGTCGCCCTCGGCCGGCAGGCCGGCGATCAGCCCGTCCAGGTCGGCGATCAGCCCGACGCCGCCGATGGTGGGCGTGGGCAGGATGCCCTTGCCGTCGGTCTCGTTGTAAAGCGAGACGTTGCCCGAGACGATGGGGAAATCCAGCGCCGCGCAGGCCTCGCCGATGCCCTTGATGGCGCCGACCAGCTGGCCCATGATCTCGGGCTTTTCCGGGTTGCCGAAGTTCAGGTTGTCGGTGGTGGCCAGCGGCAGGGCGCCGCAGGCGGTCAGGTTGCGGTAAGCCTCGGCCACCGCCTGCTTGCCGCCCTCATAGGGGTTCGCCCGGACATAGCGCGGCGTCACGTCGCTGGTGAAGGCCAGCGCCTTCTTCGTGCCATGCACCCGCACCACCCCGGCGCCCAGGCCGGGGCGGCGGATGGTATCGGCGCCGACCTGGGTGTCGTATTGTTCCCAGACCCAGCCCTTGTGGGCGTAGCTGGGGCTGCCGATCAGCGCCTTCAGCGCCGCGATCGGGGCAAGGGCGGGCAGGGCGGGCATCTCGGGAGCGGCAGGCGTTTCCACCCAGGGGCGGTCGTATTCCGGCGCGCTGGAGGAAAGCTTGGACAGCGGCAGGTCGGCCTTGACCTCGTTGCCGTGGACGATCAGGAAACGGTCCTCGGCGATGGTCTCGCCGACGATGGCGAAGTCCAGGTCCCATTTCTCGAAGATCGCCCGCGCCTCGGCCTCCTTCTCGGGCTTCAGCACCATGAGCATGCGTTCCTGCGACTCGGACAGCATCATCTCATAGGCGGTCATGGCGGTTTCGCGCTGCGGTACGGCGTCCAGCACCAGCTTGATGCCCAGGCCCCCCTTGTCGCCCATCTCGACCGCCGAGCAGGTCAGCCCGGCCGCGCCCATGTCCTGGATCGAGATCACGCTGTCGGTCTGCATCAGCTCCAGGCAGGCTTCCAGCAGGCATTTCTCGGTAAAGGGGTCGCCGACCTGCACGGTCGGGCGCTTTTCCTCGATGGTGTCGTCGAACTCGGCCGAGGCCATGGTGGCACCGCCGACGCCGTCGCGCCCGGTCTTGGCGCCCAGGTAGACCACCGGCATGCCCACGCCCGAGGCGGCCGAATAGAAGATCTTGTCGCTGTCGGCCAGGCCCGCGGCAAAGGCGTTCACCAGGCAGTTGCCGTCATAGCTGCGGTGAAAGCGCACCTCGCCGCCCACGTTCGGCACGCCGAAGGCATTGCCATAGGCGCCGATCCCCTCGACCACGCCCTTGACCAGATGCGCGGTCTTGGGATGCTCGGGCCGGCCGAAGGACAACGCGTCCATGGCGGCGATGGGGCGGGCGCCCATCGTGAAGACGTCGCGCAGGATGCCGCCGACGCCGGTCGCGGCGCCCTGGTGCGGTTCGATATAGCTGGGGTGGTTGTGGCTCTCCATCTTGAAGACCACGGCCTGGCCGTCGCCGATGTCCACGACGCCCGCGTTCTCGCCCGGACCGCAGATCACCTGCGGGCCGGTGGTCGGCAGGGTGCGCAGCCATTTCTTGGACGACTTGTAGGAGCAATGCTCGTTCCACATGGCCGAGAAGATGCCGAGTTCGGTGAAGCTCGGCTCGCGACCGATGATCTCGAGGATGCGCTGGTATTCGTCGGGCTTGAGCCCGTGCGCGGCGATCAGTTCCTCGGTGATCTGCGGTTCGTTCATGTCCTGGCGCCTTTCCCCCGGTTTTGCGGCCTTTTAAGCGGCGGCGAAGGGTTAGGAAAGGGGCCCGCGCGCGGGGCCGGGAAAAACCGCGGCCGGCGGGGCAAAAAAAAAGCCGGGCATGAAGCCCGGCTCAAGTCCAACAGGGAGGTTGAAGGTGATGAGAGTTTCCTCAAACCATCGCCTTCGAGATCGGAAATATGTGCAGTCGGCGAACGGTTCAAGGATCATTTCCGCATTGCAGCACATGCCCGATATGCATTCTGCGAATGCCTCGGGCAAAGCCGTGCGGCATCTGCCCGTTTCGCGCTCATCCCGCGGAGGGGTCGGCGGCCTGTTCCTCGGTCTGCTGGCGGCGCAGGGACTGGATCTCCTCCAGCACGAAATCGCGGAAGGCGGCGACGCGGCGCGAGGCGCGCAATTCCTCGGGGAAGGCCAGGAAGACCGGCACCTCGCCCGACTGGATGTCGGGCAACACGCGGGTCAGGCTGGGGAAATCCGACGACAGGTAATCCGGCAGGACGCCGATGCCGACATGGTTCAGCACGCCTTGCAGCACGCCGAAGTAATTGTTCACCATCAGGGTCGAGCTGACGTTGCGCGCCAGCAGCATCTGCGACAGCACCGCGCCCGAGCTGACCTGCGGCGTCTGCGGGTTCTGGCAGATCAGCCGGTGCGGCCCCAGATCCTCCAGCGTCTCGGGGGTGCCGGCCTTGGCCAGATATTCCGGCGTGGCATAAAGCCGCATGCGAATGTTCAGCAGCCGGCGGCGGATCAGATCCTGCTGGTTCGGCTCTTTCATGCGGATGGCCACGTCGGCCTCGCGCATGGGCAGGTCCAGCACGCGTTCTTCCAGCATCAGGTCGATCTTGAGATCGGGATAGCGATCGTAAAGCTTGGCCAGCCGCGGCACCAGCCACATGGTGCCGAAGCCGGTGGTGGTCGTGACCTTGAGTTCGCCGAAGACGCTTTCCTCGCTGTCGCGGATGCGGGCGGCGGTGGTGTCGAGCTTGCGGACCATGGAAGAGGTCGCCTCGAACAGCAGTTCCCCCTGTTCGGTCAGGATCAGCCCGCGGGCATGACGGTGAAAAAGGGTGGTGCCCAGCGAATCCTCCAGCGCGCGGATCTGGCGGCTGACGGCGGACTGGGACAGGTGCAAAACATCGCCCGCGTGGGTCAGGCTGCCCGCGTCGGCGACGGCGTGAAATATTCTTAACTTATCCCAGTCCATAACAGTGCTTTCTTGCGGCATCAGCCATGCAATCCGTGCAACCCTTATCACAGAAGGTTAGCGGAACAAGCCTGCAAAACGCCAAGAAAACCCTTTCTCGGACAGTGTTGCTTACCCACAATGCGCAGCGAATGGCCACCCGGCGAGCAGGGGCAGGCCAGGCCTGTGCAAATCCCGTCCGGGGTGCCGATTCGGACCGGCGAAACGTCACGCGCTTTTGAACTGCGCCGGGTGGTCTGGGGCAGGGTCCGGGCGGGTGCCCCCGACCGGGCGCGGGACCGGGCCGCGCGACCTTCTGCCGCAAGGGCGGCCCGCCGCTGCCGCCCCTGCGTCCCGCCGGCAGGGGAATCGGCCGGGAAAACCCGTGCTGGGGCGGCCCCAAAGGCCTTGCCTCGCCGCACTCCCCGGCCCGGCGGCGGGGTGACATAAATCATGGCATTCCGGCGCGGCGCATCCTAAAAAAGGCCATTCGCGAGCAGGAGGCTAGTCATGGCGGTGGGCGTATTCGATTCGGGTCTGGGCGGGCTGACTGTTCTGGCCGCCATCGCCGCCCGGATGCCCGACCTGCCGCTGGTCTATCTGGGCGACAATGCCCATACCCCCTATGGCGTGCGCGACGCCGAGGACATCTTCGGCCTGACCTGCGCCGGGGTCGAGCGGCTTTGGGCCGAGGGCTGCGATCTGGTGATCCTGGCCTGCAACACCGCCTCAGCCGCCGCGCTCAAGCGCATGCAGGAGACCTGGCTGCCCGCGGATAAGCGCGTGCTGGGGGTCTTCGTGCCGATGATCGAGGCACTGACCGAGCGCGGCTGGGGCGACAATTCGCCCCCGCGCGAGGTGGCGGTGAAGCATGTGGCGCTGTTCGCCACGCCCGCCACCGTGGCAAGCCGCGCCTTCCAGCGCGAGCTGGCCTTTCGCGCCATCGGCGTCGATGTCGAGGCCCAGCCCTGCGGCGGCGTCGTCGATGCCATCGAGATGGGCGACGAGATCCTGGCCGAGGCGCTGGTGACATCCCATGTCGAGGCGCTGTTGCGCCGGATGCCGCATCCCGAGGCGGCGATCCTGGGCTGCACGCATTACCCGCTGGTGCAGGCCGCCTTCCAGAAGGCGCTGGGGCCGGGGGTCAAGGTCTATTCCCAGCCCGACCTGGTCGCCGAAAGCCTTGATGACTATCTTGAGCGCCATCCTGAAATGCTGGGCGCGGGCACCCGTTCGCGCTTCCTGACCACGGGCGATCCCGAGCGCGTCTCGGGCAAGGCCACGCAATTCCTCCGCCATCCGATCAGGTTCGAAAGCGCCTGAACAAGGAAAGCTTGCAACATGAAGTCATTGAAGAAAAGACGCCGGATCCAGATCCTGATAGCCGCCGCCGTGGCCCTTGTGCTGGCCGTCGGGCTGATCGGCTACGGGTTTCGCGACGGCATCAACCTTTACCGCTCGCCCAGCCAGATGACCGAGAACCCGCCCGAGGTGGGCGAGGTGTTCCGCCTGGGCGGCCTGGTCGAGGACGGCAGCCTGGTGCGCGGCGCCAGCGAGACGGTGACCTTCCGCGTGACCGACGGCGGCGCCACCATCCCGGTGCGCTTTACCGGCGTGCTGCCCGACCTGTTCTCGGAAGGCCAGGGCATGATCGGCACCGGGCGAATGGAGGGCGAGACCTTCGTCGCCTCGGAAATCCTGGCCAAGCACGACGAGAACTACATGCCGCGCGAAGTCATGGATTCGCTGAAGGAGCAGGGCGTCTACCAGGAGCCGAACTCCTGACGCAACGCGCGCCCGGTTAACGGCCGGTTAACCGGATTTCTCCAGCCTTGGTCCGCTTCAGGATTGGGGGCTGGACATGAAGACAGTAACGCAGATCGCGGCCGAGATCGTCGCGCGTGAGGGGGGCTACGTCAACGACCCCGACGATCCGGGCGGGGCGACGAAATTCGGCGTCACGCTGGCGACCCTGCAGCGGCTGGGGATCGACAAGACCGGCGACGGGCGGGTCGACGTGGCGGATGTCAGGGCGTTGACCCGCGCCGATGCCGAGCGCATCTTCGTCGAGCATTATTTCCGCCGCCCGCGGCTGGCGGAACTGCCGGTCTCGGTGCAGGCCTCGGTCTTCGACATGTATGTCAATGCCGGTGCCAATGCGGTGAAGATCCTGCAACGGCTGGCCACGCGCATGGGCTTTGCGGCCACGGACGACGGCGTGGTCGGGCCGCGCACCATCCAGGCTGCGCAGCAGGCCGATGCGGCGGCGCCGGGCTATTTCGCCGATGCCTACGGGATCGCGCGGCGCAACTATTACTACGCATTGGGCGATGCGCGCCCGGCCAGCCGCAAATACGCCCGCACCAGAACGGGGGGCAAGGGCGGCTGGATCCTGCGGGCCGAGGAGTTCATCTCGGCCAAGTATCACCTGACGGCGGCCGAGCATCGGGCGAGGGTGGCGAAATGGGGCTGATGGACCGTTTCCTGGGCGCCAGCGGCGCCGTCACCACCGTCGCCAATGCCGCGACCGGCGTGGCCGAGGTGTTCCGCGAGAACGCGACGCGGCGCATGGAACTGGACGAAGAGGCCTATGCCCGCGCCATCGCCCAGCTTTCCGGCGAGTTCGCCGCCCAGCCGTGTGGTTGGTTCGACGCGATGATGAACGGGCTGAACCGGCTGCCGCGGCCGCTGATGACGCTGGGGACGGTGGGGCTGTTCACCTATGCCATGGCCGATCCCGAGGGTTTCGGCCTGCGGATGGAGAACCTGAACCTGGTGCCCGAGCCGCTCTGGTGGCTGCTGGGCGCCATCATCAGCTTCTATTTCGGCGCGCGAGAGGCGCATTACTTTCGCAGCCGGCCCATGCTGCCCGTCCCGCCGCGCAAGGCAGGCGCCGAGGACGCGCCGGCCGCATCCCAGGCGCCGCTGATGACGGCCGAGCCCTTCGAGGACAACCCGGCCCTGCGGGATTGGGCCGCGGCCGGCGCGGCGCGCTAGCGATGCTGTGACAATCTGGCAGGTGCGGGGGGCTGGTTTGCCGCCCGCACCGCGGCTATCCTGCGGCGCAGCCACCCCCGGAGGAAGCCCATGATCGCTGAACTTGGCCATTTTGCACTGATCCTGGCCTTTGTCGTGGCCCTGTTCCAGATGGTCGTGCCGATGATCGGTGCCAGCAAGGGCTGGAGCGGCTGGATCGACTCCGCCCGCCCTGCCGCGCTGGCGCAGTTCGGGCTGGTCGGCATTTCCTTCGCGGCGCTGACCATGGCCTTCGTGACCTCGGATTTCTCGGTCGCGCTGGTCTACCAGAACTCGCACACCGCCAAGCCGATGATCTACAAGATCAGCGGCGTCTGGGGCAACCACGAGGGCTCGATGCTGCTGTGGGTGCTGATCGTGGCGCTGTTCGGCGCCATGGCGGCCGTCTTCGACGCCAACCTGCCGCCCAAGCTGCGGGCGCGGGTGCTGTCGGTGCAGGCCTCGATCGGCGCGGCCTTCCTGGCCTTCACCCTGTTCACCTCGAACCCCTTCCTGCGCATGGAAAGCCCGCCCTTCGACGGGCGCGACCTGAACCCGCTGCTGCAGGATCCGGGCCTCGCCTTCCATCCGCCCTTCCTTTACCTCGGCTATGTCGGGCTCAGCATGGCCTTCAGCTTTGCCGTCGCCGCGCTGATCGAGGGGCGGGTCGATGCCGCTTGGGCGCGCTGGGTCCGGCCCTGGACGCTGGCGGCCTGGGTGTTCCTGACCATCGGCATCGCGCTGGGGTCCTGGTGGGCCTATTACGAGCTGGGCTGGGGCGGCTTCTGGTTCTGGGATCCGGTGGAAAACGCCAGCTTCATGCCCTGGCTGATCGCCGCCGCGCTGCTGCATTCCGCCATCGTGGTGGAAAAGCGCGAGGTGCTGAAAAGCTGGACCATCCTGCTGGCGATCATGGCCTTCGGCTTTTCGCTGATCGGCACCTTCATCGTGCGCTCGGGCGTCATCACCTCGGTCCACAGCTTCGCCAGCGATCCGCAGCGCGGCGTGTTCATCCTGGCGATCCTGGCCTTCTTCGTCGGCGGCGCGCTGCTGCTTTACACCTTCCGCGCCGCCTCGATGCAGGCGCGGGGCGCCTTCGCCCCCGTCTCGCGCGAGGGGGCGCTGGTCCTGAACAACATCCTGCTGGCGGTCTCGACCTTCGTGGTCTTCATCGGCACGGTCTGGCCGCTGGTGGCCGAGATGCTGTGGGACCGCAGGCTGTCGGTCGGCGCGCCCTTCTTCGAACAGGCCTTCACGCCCTTCATGGTGGCGCTGGCGATCATCCTGCCGGTCGGCGCCATCCTGCCGTGGAAGCGCGGCAGGCTGAAGCGCGCGCTTTACCCGCTGCGCGGCGCGCTGGTCTTTGCCGGGGCGGTGATGGCGCTGGTCTTTGCCGTCTCGACCGGCCATTCGGCGCTGGCGGTGATCGGCGCGGGCCTGGGCGCCTGGCTGGTCGCGGGCGCGGCCGCCGACCTGTGGCTGCGCACCGGCAATTCCGGCCTTGCGCGCCTGCGCCGGCTGCCGCGCGCCGATTGGGGCAAGGCCGTGGCCCATTCCGGGCTGGGCGTCACCTTCATTGGCATCAGCCTGCTGATGGCCTGGCAGGTCGAGGACATCCGCGTGGCCCGGATCGGCGAGACCTTTACCGTCGCCGGCTACGACATCACCCTGGACAGCGTCGAAGAGCGTCCGGGCCCCAACTACAACTCGATCATCGCCGCGATGAGCGTCGATCGCGACGGGCGGCAGGTCGCACTGCTGCATCCCGAAAAGCGGGTCTATCCGGTGCAATCCATGCCCACGACCGAGGCGGCGATCCAGAACGGGCTGTTCCGCGACCTCTACCTGGTCATCGGCGACGAGCAGCAGGACGGCGGCTGGGCGGTGCGGGTCTATATCAAGCCCTTCGCCAGCTGGATCTGGCTGGGTTCGGCGCTGATGGCGCTTGGCGGCTTCATCAGCCTGTCGGACCGGCGCTATCGCGTCGCCGCCGGTGCCCGCCATGCCCGCGTCGCGCCCCAGCCGGCGGAGTAGCCCATGCGCGCCCTGATCCTGTGCCTGTCGCTGCTGCTTGCGCTGCCCGCCCTGGCCGTCCAGCCCGACGAAGTGCTGTCCGACCCGGCGCTGGAGGCGCGGGCGCGCGAGATCTCCAAGACCCTGCGCTGCCCGGTCTGCCAGGGCGAGACCATCGACGAATCGAATGCCGCCATCAGCCGCGATCTGCGGCTTTACCTGCGCGAGCGCCTGGTCGCCGGCGACAGCGACGGCGAGGCGGTGCAGGCCATCGCCGACCGTTTCGGCGAATATGTCCTGTTCGAGCCGCCGGCGCGCGGGGCGAACTGGCTGCTTTACCTGGCCGGGCCGGTCATGGCGCTGCTGGCGCTGCTGGTGGGCTGGCGCTTCATCCGCTCGCGCGGCCTGGCCGAGGAAGGGCCGGCCAAGCTCAGCGACGAGGAAAAGGCCCGGCTGGAGCGGATCCTGCGCGACTGACGCAGGGTCGGGGCTTTCCCGCCGCGCCCCGCCCCGGCAGGATGGCCGAAACCGGGGGAGGGGCAGGATGAGCTTTCAGACCATCGAATTCACGCATCGAGACGGCATCGCAAGGCTGGCGCTGAACCGGCCCGACGTGGTCAACGCGCTCAACCGCGCCATGCGGGCCGAGATCGTCGCGGCGCTGACGGACCTGCCGCCGGGCACGCGCTGCGTGGTGCTGACCGGGAACGGGCGCGGCTTCTGCTCGGGCCAGGATCTGACCGATGCCACCGGCGGGTTCGACGTGGAAACCATTCTGCGCGAGGAATACGAGCCGATGCTGGCCGCCATCTCGGACGCGCCGGTGCCGGTGATCGCCGCGGTGAACGGCATCGCGGCGGGGGCGGGGGCCAACCTGGCGCTGGCCGCCGATGTGGTCATCGCCGCGGAAAGCGCCAGTTTCGTGCAGGCGTTCAGCCGGATCGGCCTGATCCCGGATGCGGGCGGGACGTTCATCGTGCCGCGTTCGGTCGGGGTGCCGCGCGCCATGGGGATGATGCTCTTCGCCGACCGCATCCCGGCGGCGAAGGCGGCGGAATGGGGGCTGATCTGGGAGGCGGTGCCGGACGCCGAGTTCGAAACCGTGGTGGCCGCGCGGGCCCAAGCCCTGGCCCAGGGGCCGACCGCGGCCTTCCTGGCGATCCGGCAGGCCCTGCGCGCCTCGGGCGGCAACGACATGGCCGGGCAGTTGCGGCTGGAGGCTAGGCTGCAAGGCGACATGGCCCGCACGGCGGATTTCGCCGAGGGCGTCGCCGCCTTCCTGGAAAAGCGCGCGCCCCGCTTCAACGGGCGCTGAATCGGGGGGCTGAGCCCGCCTAGCCGATGCGCTTGAAGCGCGGCACCCCCAGGCGGTTGTCGAAGAAGGGCACCGTCGGCGGCGGGGCCAGCGGCCCGTCGCCGGCCCCGGCCAGCAGGCTTGCCACCTCGGCCAGCACCACCTCGGTGATGAAGGGCAGGTCCAGCGCCCGCGCCTCGGGCAGGGGCACCCAATGCAGATGCGAAAGCTCATCGCAGGCGGCGCTGAAATCGTGGCGGTCGCCGTGCAGCCGCTCGGCGTCCAGCAGCAGGAAGCGCGCGTCGAAGCGGCGGGGCCGGCCGGGCGGGGTGATGGCGCGGAACATGTAGATCAGCGCCGAGGCATCCGGCGCCAGCCCGGCGCCGGCGTAATGGTCCCAGCCCTCGGGCGCGGGGCCGGGGGGGCCGGTCAGCAGGCCGGTTTCCTCGGCCAGTTCGCGCAGGGCGGCGGCGGCCAGCGCCAGGGGCGTGACCTGTGATCCGTTGCGCGGCTCGGCCGCCAGCAGCGCCGAGGTCCGGGGCGGCAGTTCGCCGGCCAGGCGCACCTGCGCATCGCCCGCATCCACCGCGCCGCCGGGAAAGACGTATTTCGAAGGCATGAACACGGCCGAAGCCCCGCGCTGCCCCATCAGCACCGAAGGCCCGCCCTGGGCGTTGCGGTCCAGCACGATGACGGTGGCGGCATCGCGGATCGGCTGCTCGGCGGCGTCGCGCGTCGGGGCGGGGGTTCCGGCCATGGTGCTCACGACGCGGCGGCCTCGATCGCGGCAGGCTCGATCGAGGCGGGCTCGGCGCCGAAGCCATGCATCCGGCGCGCCCATTGGAAGCCGATCATCCCGCCCTTGATCCGCGGCAGCAACAGCAGCGACAGCACCACCGCGCCCAGGCCGAAGCCGATCAGCATGGCCATGGCCGAGGGGCGATACATCATGAAGATCGCCAGCAGCAGCGGCGCACCCAGATGCGAGACCAGCAGGATGGTCAGATAGGCCGGGCCGTCGTCGGCGCGCTGGTGGTGCAGTTCCTCGTGGCAATGCGGGCAGGTGGGGCTGACCGACAGATAGCCCCGAAACAGCCGGCCCTGCCCGCAAGAGGGGCAGCGCCCAAGCGCGCCGCGCAGCATGGCCGGCTTGACGGGACGTTCGGGCAGGGCGGTGTCGGAATAGGCATGAGGCATGGGCGCGTTCCTTTCCTGTTCCGCCTTTATCTAGGGGATGCGGCCCATAAAGAAAAGCGCGCCGTAAGTCGGGAATTGCCGCGACAAAGGGACGCAGCGGCAATCAGGCCGCAATTCCGGGCGCGGCCATGACGATTCGATTGCGCCCCGAGGACTTGGCATTGAGCAGCGCGCGGTCGGCGCTGGCCAGCAGCGCCTCGGGGTCCAGCGGCAGCAGATGCGGGGCGCCCTGGCCGGTGGCCACGCCGACCGAGATGGTGACGCCCAGCTCGGCGTTCTGGCAACCCTGCGGCAGGGCGACCGGCGCGGCCATCACCGCGCGGCGCAGATCCTCGGCCACGCGGCGGGCGGCGCGGGCCGGGCAATCGGGCAGGACGGCCAGGAACTCCTCGCCGCCGAAACGGGCGAGCAGCGCGCCCTCGGGCAGGGTGGCGGCCAGGCGGGCGGCGATCTCGGCCAGCACGGCGTCGCCGGCTGGATGGCCGTGGATGTCGTTCACCTGCTTGAAGCGGTCCAGGTCCAGCAGCATGACGGCCAGGTCGCCCTGGCGTTCCTGCATCTCGGCCGCCAGTTCGCCCAGGCGAGGCAGGGCAAAGCGGCGGTTGTGCAGCCCGGTCAGCGGATCGGTCATCGCCCAGCGCATGTTGCGCTGGGTCTCGTGCCGGCGGCGGTCGGCCTCGTGCTTGCGGGCCAGCTGGGCCTGCAGGCGCATCGCCGTCTCGGGCGCCGCATCGGGGCGGGCCAGATCCCAGGGCAGCACGTCGCCGGCGCCAAGATCCAGCGCCACCGGCATCATCTCGGCCCGTTCGGGGCGCAGCGCCACCACCACCGCCGCCTCGCGCGAGCGTGGGCGCGAGCGCAGTTCCGACAGCAGCCGCAGCCCGTCGCCGGGTTGCTGGATGTCGGCGGCGATCAGGTAGAGATCGGCGACCCGGCTGGATGCCGCCTCGGCCAGCGCATGTTCGGGTTCGTGGACCGCGATGGCGAAGTCCACCCGGTCGCGCAGGGCGTGCCGCCAGCCCAGCGCCGTGGCAGTCCGGTCGGCGACGAAGACCGCGCGCGGGCGGTTGTCCGCGGCAAAGCCCGCCGCCGCCTCGGCCATGCCGGGGGCGGGATGATCGAGCCCGCCGTATTCATGCCGCATCAGCCCGCGAATGCGCGCAAGCAGCGTCAACTCGTCGCTGCATGCGTCGATCAGCGCCGCCGCGCCCGCCCGCAGCGCCGCCACCCGATCCGTGCCGCTGGCCTGGACCAGGACCGGCAGGTCGGCGGCCCAGGGCTGGGCGCGCAGCGCGCTGCACAGCGCGGCCCCGTCCATGTCGGGCAGGCTGGCGCCGACCAGCACGATCTGCGGATGGATCAGCCGCGCGATGCGCAGGGCCTCGGCCCCCGAGGTGGCGGTCGTGACCTCGTAGCAGGCCGAGGACAACCGCACCTTCATGGTGATGCGATTCGTCGGCACGCCGTCAACGACAAGAATGCGCCCTGCCATGGTTACGCCTGCTTTACACCCCGAGCCCAGAGCCGCATCTTGCGCGGCAATGGTTAACAAATCCTTTCCGGCCGCGAAGAAATTCGCGCCGGGCTTCACGAAAGCGAGAGCGGAATGACACGAAACGAGGCGCGCGACATTGCCGATGCGGGCTTTGCCCATATCGCCGGGGATGCGGAACTGGTGGGGGCGCTGCTGGCGCAATCGGGCAGCGACGTGGCGGGGTTGCGCGCGATGGCGGCGCGGCCGGAGTTTTCCGTCTTCGTGCTGGATTTCCTGCTGGAACATGACCAGCGCGTGCTGGACTTCGCGCAGGCGGCGCAGATCGCGCCGCAGCGGGTGCTGCTGGCGCGCGCCGTGCTGGGCGGGGGCGACCCCTGGTAGGGGCCGCCCGAGGGCTCAGGCGACCTCGGCGAAGACCTTGTCGAGCGCCTTTTCCAGCTTCTCGAACATCTCGTCCATCTGCGGCTCGGTCAGGATGAAGGGCGGGCACAGCACGATGGACTGGCCCAGCGGCCGGCAGATCAGACCCAGGTCGGTGCAGGTGTTGGCGATGCGCTCGCTGACCGAGAGATTGGCGTCGAAGGGGGTCTTGGTCGGCTTGTCCCTGACCGCTTCCAGCGCCCACATGAAGCCGATGCCGCGGTATTCGCCGATGTTCGGGCGGTCGGCGATGCGCTTCAGCCCGGCCTCGAAGCGGGGGGCGAGGCGGCGCACGTTCTCGGCCAGCCCCTCGTTCATCACCACGTCGATGGCCTTCAGCGCGATGGCGCAGCCGACCGGGTGGCCCGAGGCGGTGAAGCCGTGCGGGAATTCCTCGATCGCCTCGACGGCGGCTTCCAAGCGCTTGCCGAGGTCGGGGCCGAGGATCACCGCGCCCATCGGGAAGAAGCCCGCCGTCAGGTTCTTGGACGAGATGATCGCATCGGGCATGAAGTCATAGGTCAGGCAGCCCCAGGTATTGCCGGTGCGCCCGAAGCCGCAGATCACCTCGTCCGAGATCATCGGGATGTCGTGCTTTTTCAGGATCGGCAGGATGGCCTGGAAATAGCCGCTTGCCGGCGGGATCACGCCGCCCGCGCCCATCACCGGCTCGGCGAAGAAGCCGGCGATGGTGTCGGCGCCCTCGCGCTCGATGGTGTCCTCGAGTTCGCGGGCCAGGCGGGCGACGAACTGTTCCTCGGTCTCGCCCTCCTCGCCATAGCGCCAGTAATGCGGGCAGGTCAGGTGGATGAAGCCGGGCAGCGGCAGGCCGAAGACCGAGTTGTAGGGCTTGCCGGTCATCGAGGCGGAAACCGCGGTCACGCCATGATAGGCGTTCCAGCGCGTCAGGATCTTGCGCTTTTGCGGCTTGCCCTCGGCGGCATGCAGGAACCACAGCATCTTGACCATGGTGTCGTTCGCCTCGGAGCCGGAGTTGGTATAGAAGACCCGGCCGCTGTCGAAGGGCGAGACCTCGACCAGCTTTTCCGACAGCATCACCGTCTGGTCGGACATGCGGCCGAAAAAGGCGTGATAGCCGGGAAAGCGGTCGTATTGCGCCTTGGCGGCCTCGATCAGGCCCTTGTGGTCGAAGCCGGCGACCATGTTCCACAAGCCGGAATTGGCATCCAGGTAGCGGCGGCCATGCACGTCGACGATATAGGGCCCCTCGCCATGGGTCACGACGACCGTGCCCCGCTGATGGACCGAGGGCATGTCGGTGAAGCCGTAGAGCGAATAGGTCTCGGCCCTGGCTTCCCAGCTTTGCGGTTGGTTCATGACGTCAGCCTCCATCTGCTTTGGCGGAAGGCTAGCCGGGCGCCGGGGGCGGTTCAATGGGGGCCGCGGCCAAGTGACGGCTGGCGGGCGGCGGGACGGGCGAATTGCCGGGGCGGGCGGTGGAAATGCCGGTGCGGGGTGCGGCGGTTTGCGCCGGTTGGCGGCGTCGCATGAGTATTTGTGGAACGAAGAAATGTCCTGGCGTCGGTGCCTTGGGGGTGCTGCGGGCGCGGGTCATCCCCCTTGCCTTGGGGAAAGGCGCAGGCGGATGCCGTCTTTGCCGCGCAGCGTCAGCCGCATCACCGGCACCGGGCGTTCGCGGGCCGGTTCCAGGCGATAGGCGCGCAGCAGCGCCGCGAGGATCAGCGGCCCCTCGATCATGGCGAAGCCGGCGCCGGGGCAGGCGCGGGGGCCGGCCGAGAAGGGGATGAAGGCCTCGCGCTGGCAGGTCTTGCCGTTTTCGGTTTCCCAGCGCGCGGGGTCGAAGCGGTCGGGGTCGTCCCAGAGCCGCTGGTGCCGGTGCAGGTGCCAGGGCGACAGCACCAGTTGCGCCCCTTTCGGTGCCTTGCGGTCGCGCAGGGTCTCGGGCCGGCGGCATTGCCGCACGGTCATCGCCACGGGCGGGTAGAGCCGCAGCGCCTCGCGGAAGACGGCGCGGGCCAGCGGCAAGTGGCGCATGGCGGCGAAATCGGGGGCGAGGTTCTGCCGCGCCTCTTCGGCCAGCCGGTCCTGCCAGTCGGGGCTTTCGGCGAGCAGGTAGAGCGCCCAGGCCAGGGCCGAGGCGCCTGTCTCGTGCCCGGCCAGGAAGAAGGTCGCGACCTCGTCGATCATCTCGGCCTCGGTGAAGGTGCGGCCGGTCTGCGGGTCGGGGGTGGTCATGATCTTGGTCGCAAGGTCCGGCGGCGCGGTGCCGGTGGCGATCTCGTTGGTGCGGGCCGCGACCAGCTGGCGGATCAGGGTGCGGATGCGGCTTGCGGTCCGGCGCACCCGGCGGCCGTGCAGCCGCGCCCAGCGGGGCAGCGCCATCAGCCCGCCGAGGTTCACCATCGGCTGCGCCTCCTGATGCTCGCGGAAGGCCTGGAAGACCTGGGCGGCGGTCGCATCCTCGATCGGGATCGAGAACAGCGTGCGGAAGATCACGTCGGCGGCGATATGGCTGGTCTGCGGCTCGATGTCGATCTCGGCGCCGTCGGCCAGCGGCTGCAGGCGCGCGACGCCGGCCTGGGCCGCGTCCCACATCGCCGGGAAAGCCTCGCGCAGGCGGCCGCCCTCGAAGGCGGGGTCGATGATGCGGCGCTGGTGGAGCCAGGTCTCGCCATTCGAGATGAAGCTGGAATTGCCCAGCAGCGGCTGCAAGCCCGCGGCCATGCGCGGCGATTTCGGGAAATCCATCGGCCGCTTCTTCAGGATCAGATCGACCAGCGCCGGGTCGTTGCAGGTGAAGCTGTGGACGAAGGGGCCGCGGAACTCGGCCATCCAGGCGCGATAGAGCCGGTCGGATTGCGCCGACAGGATGTCGCGGCGGAAATCGCGGATGAAGCGCCAGACCGAGGCTTTTCCCGGCCGGGCCGGCGGTTTGGGCGGGATCATGGCGCGCACCAGCGGTTGACGGCGCGCGCGATCCGCCCCGGCGAATGGCTGCGCCCAGCGAAGCGCTGTCCCAGCGTCAGCGGCCCGGCGGTGATGGCGAAGTAATCGTAGTCGCCCGGCCGGTCGAAGGCGCAGAGATACTGGAAATGCAGCCGGAACCAGCGCCTGCGCAGCGCGCGCCGCTTTTGCGGGGAAAGCGTCTGGGTGAAGGCCGCCGACAGCACCAGCGGGTGGCGGCGGCCGGGCGGCTCGACGCCCGAGACCGCGACCGGATCGCACAGGCCGAAGCAGCAGGCGTCGCCCGGCGCGGTCACGTCGATCCAGTCGAGTTCCCCGCGCGCCGAGAGAAAGCGCAGGTCGGCGCGCAGCCGGTTCGCGTGCGGCAGGAAGGACGCCATGGGCACGACATGGCCCAGCGACAGGTAGGAAAGCCGCGGTCCCTGCGCGGGAACCCGGCCCGAGCGGATCAGCTCGGCCAGAACCGAGACGCCCAGATAGGCGCCGGAACTGTGGCCGACGACCAGCACCTCGTCCCAGTCGCCCGCCAGCACCTCGGCGATGCGGTCGGCGAAACGCGCCAGCCGCACCTTGAGCGCCGGGGGATAGGCGCCGCGGTCCTGGGCGGTGAAGGCATAGTCGTGCATCAGATACCAGGCGAATATCTTGCCGTCGATGCGCCGCCACAGGTGCAGCCCGGCCCAGGTCAGCGCCAGCGCGACGGGTCCGCCCAGCCACCAGCCGAACCCGGTCAGCCGTCCCAGCGCCCAGCCGACCAGCGCCCCGGCCAGCGCCGAGGCCAGCAGCTGCGCCAGCAGCACCGCCACCGGGTAGAGCGCCGCGATCACGGGCCCACGGCGCAGCCGCATCAGCCGGAACAGTGCGCCCGAGCCGACATAGGCCCAGGCGGTGCGGAAAAGCTGGCCATAGGTCGCAAGGATGCCCTGGCCCATCGAGCCCTGCACGATGTCGGCCCAGACCAGCACCTCGAACTCGGCCTCGGCGGCGGTGCCGGCGAAATCGCCGGTCACGCCCCAGCCGAAGCCCGTGCGGTCGCGGCGCGAGCCGAAGGCCAGGCCGTAGCCGGAGATGCGGGCCTGTTCCGCCCCCTCGCGCCGGTAAAGCTCGCGATAGCGGCGGGGCGGGATCGGATCATAGCCCGGAATGTAGAGGACGCGGCGACGAAAGGGGCGGGTCATGGAAAATCAACTGCTTGCCCGCGCAGCATACGCGATCCGCGCGCGCAGACAAGTTAGGCTAATTCCCAGCGCGCCTCGAGCTTTTCGATGGCGGCGATGCGTGCCGCGGCGGGCGGATGCGACATCAGCCAGGCCGGCGCCCCGGCGCGTCCCGCGCCCGCCAGCCGGTCGAGCTTGCGAAACAGGCTTTTCTGCGGCTCGGTGCCCAGCCCGGCCTTGACCATCAGCGCGCTGGCGAAGGCGTCGGCCTCGAACTCGTCCTGGCGCGACAGGCGCGCGGCGATGGCGCTGGCGGCGAGATTGGCGATCCAGACGCCGATGCCGGGCAGGAAACGGCCCAGGACGCCCGCCAGCACCATGCGCACCACGTTCTGGCCGGCGAAATCCACCATGCGGCGCCGGGTATGGCCATGGGCGACATGGCCCAGCTCATGCGCGATGACCGATGCCAGCTCGGCCTCGGTCACTTCGCCGCGGTCCAGCCGGTCGAGGAAACCGCGGGTCAGGAAGATGCGGCCATCCGGCGCGGCCAGCCCGTTCACATGGCCGACCTCGTAGACATGCGCCTGCACCCGCGGCAGGTCCATGGCCCGGCCCAGCCGTTCCAGCATCGGCACCAGCCGGGGGTGCTGCAGCGGCGTGGACTTCTGGTTCAGCTCGGCCTTGAGCCGCCATGCGGAAAAGAACCACATCGCGGCGGCATAGAGCAGGATCAGCAGGATCGGCGTGAATTTCAGCATAAGCGCAATATGGGCATGGCGCGGCGCTCAGCCAAGGATGCGCATGGCCTGGGTCAGCCCCTCCAGCGTCAGGGGCTGCATGCGATCCTCGAATATCTCGCGAATCATGTCGATCGAGCGGGTATGCGGCCAATGCGCGCGGGGCACCGGGTTCAGCCAGACATGGTCGGGCCAGGTCTCGCGCAGGCGCCGCAGCCATGTCTCGCCCGATTCGGGGTTCCAGTGTTCGTTGGCGCCGCCGGGGATGGCGATCTCATAGGGCGACATCGCGGCGTCGCCGACGAAGATCGCCTTGTAGTCGCGGCCGAAGCGGTTGATGACCTCCCACGTCGGCGTGGTTTCGGTCCAGCGGCGGCGGTTGTCCTTCCACAGCGCCTCGTAGACGCAATTGTGGAAATAGAAATGCTCCAGGTGCTTGAACTCGGCGCGGGCGGCCGAGAACAGCTCGTCCACCAGCCGGGAATGGTCGTCCATGCTGCCGCCCGCATCCAGGAATAGCAGCACCTTGACGGCATTGTGGCGCTCGGGCCGGGTCTGGACGTCGATATAGCCATGCTCGGCGCTGGCGCGGATGGTGCCGGGCAGGTCCAGCTCCTCGAGCGCGCCGTGGCGGGCCCATTGCCGCAACCGCTTCAGCGCCACCTTGATGTTGCGGGTGCCGAGTTCCACCGAATCGTCGAAATCGCGGAACTCGCGCTTGTCCCAGACCTTGACGGCGCGGCGGTGGCGGCTTTCGTGCTGGCCGATCCGCACGCCCTCGGGGTTGTAGCCATAGGCGCCGAAGGGCGAGGTGCCGGCGGTGCCGATCCACTTGTTGCCGCCCTGGTGGCGGCCCTGCTGCTCGGCCAGCCGCTCGCGCAGGCGCTTCATCAGCTCCTCGAAGGAACCGGCGCCCTCGACGGCGGCGCGTTCCTCGGGGGTCAGCAGCTTCTCGGCCAGCTTTTCCAGCCATTCGCGCGGGATCGAGACCTCGTTCACCAGCGCCTCGACCGGGATCTCGTCCAGACCCGCGAAGGCTTCGGCAAAGGCGCGGTCGAATCGGTCGATATGCGCCTCGTTCTTGACCAGCGTGGCGCGGGCGAGGTGATAGAAGCCCTCGGGCGACCAGTCCGACAGCCCGGCCTGCAGCCCCGCCAGCAGGTCCAGGTATTCCCGCAGGCTGGCCGGCACCCCATGGCGGCGCAGACTGTCGAGGAAGGGCCGGAACATCAGCCCATCCGGCTGAGCAATATGGTCAGGAACAGCCCCAGCACGGTCAGCGCCAGAGCATGGGCGGCGGCATATTGCAGCTTGTCGGCGCGGCTGCCGCCGGCTTTCGCGGCGCGCATCCAGCCGATCGCTGCGCCAATCAGGAAGGCGGCGATCACGATCATGGGCAGGGCATAGCCCGCCCCCGCGCCCCTGTCGAGAGGCACGCCCCACGCACGCCCCAACGCGCGCCCCCTTGAAGGCGTGGCGGCCGCAGGTTACTTTCGGTCCAACTTGTTATCGGAGGGCGTGACCATGGCGCCCAGGCGTCCTGCGGGTGCGGACGCGTTCCCGAGAAAAACGGTCGAGCCTTTCGTCACCCGCCCGGCCGAGGACGGGCCGCTCTATGCGGCCTTGGATCTTGGCACCAACAGCTGCCGGATGCTGATTGCCCGTCCCGCGGGCAGCCAGTTCCAGGTGGTGGACAGTTTCTCGAAGCCGGTCCAGCTTGGGCACGGCCTCGAGGCATCAGGCAGGCTGTCGCGTCCCTCGATGGCGCGGACGGTGCATGCCTTGCAGGTGTGCCGGCGCAAGCTCGAGGCGCACAAGGTCGCGCGCATGCGCCTTGTCGCCACCGAGGCCTGCCGGCGGGCCAGGAACAGCCGCGACTTCCTGCGCATGATCCGGCGCGAGACCGGCCTGCCGGTCGAGATCATCGACGCCGAGGAAGAGGCGCGGCTGGCCGTGATCTCTTGCGCGCCGCTGGTCAGCCAGCGCACCGAGCAGTTGCTGGTGGTGGACATCGGCGGCGGCTCGACCGAGCTGGTCTGGATCGACCTCGAGGATGTCGAGCCCAAGGAACGCTCGCGCGCGATCATGCGGCTGGGCAATGGTTTCACTGACCCGCAGCCGGGCGGCGCGCGGGTGGTGGACTGGATCAGCGTGCCGCTGGGCGTGGCCACGCTGCGCGACCAGTTCGAGGATGTCGAGGACGACCAAGGCCGCTTTGCCCTGATGTCCTGGCATTTCGAGGAGATGCTGGCGGATTTCGCCCCCTATGCGCTGGCCCAGACCATGCGGGAGGGGTTCCAGATCATCGGCACCTCGGGCACCGTGACCACGGTGGCGGCCAGCCATCTGGGCCTGCGCCGCTATGACCGGACCAAGGTGGACGGGCTGACCATGACCACGGCCCAGATCGACCGGGTGATCCGCGACTATCTGGCGCTTGGCCCCGAGGGGCGGCGCGCCGATCCGCGCATCGGGCGGGAACGCCATGCGCTGATCATGTCGGGCGCGGCGATCCTGCAGACGCTGATGCGGGTCTGGCCGACGACGCGGCTTTCGGTCGCCGACCGCGGCCTGCGCGAGGGGCTGCTTTATGTGCAGATGGTCAAGGACGGGGTGCTGGCCCCGGATGGAATGAACGGGGTGGCTTGAAGATGAGCGAAGGCAAGAAGCCGGGCGAGGGGCGCAAAAGCTCGGGCCGCGGCCAGCGCGACCTGCGGGTGCGGGTGAAATCGGCCAAGGGGCGCAAGCTTTCCAGCACGCTGTGGCTGGAGCGGCAGTTGAACGACCCCTATGTCGCGCGCGCCAAGCGCGAGGGCTATCGCGGCCGCGCCGCCTACAAGATCCTGGAGCTGGACGACAAGTATCGCTTCCTGGTGCCCGGCGCGCGGGTGGTCGATCTGGGCTGCGCGCCCGGCGGCTGGTGCCAGGTGGCGGTCGCGCGCGTGAACGCGCTTGGCGACAAGCCCGGCAAGAAGGTCGGCCGGGTGCTGGGCGTCGACCTGCAAGAGGTCGATCCGATTCCGGGGGCCGAGATCCACCAGCTCGACTTCCTGTCCGACGGCGCCGACGCGCAGGTCAAGGCCTGGCTTGGCGGGCGGGCCGATGTGGTGATGTCGGACATGGCGGCGGCCTCGTCGGGGCACAAGGGCACCGACCACCTGCGCATCGTGGCGCTGGTCGAGGCGGCGGCGCAGCTGGCCTTCGACGTGCTGGAGCCGGGCGGCACCTTCGTCGCCAAGGTTCTGGCCGGCGGGGCCGAGACCGAGATGCAGGCCATGCTCAAGCGCAATTTCCGCAAGGTGGCGAATGTGAAGCCGCCGGCCAGCCGCTCGGATTCCTCCGAGAAATTCGTGGTGGCGCAGGGGTTTCGCGGCCAGGACGCGGACGAAACCGACCAGGGCTGAGCCGCCCCTGGGCGTCCCCCAGGCCGGCCACCGCGCAGGGCGGCGGTGCCGGCGCGCCGGTCCTGCCGCGGGCGGGCCGCGGCGCTGCCGCTTGCAAACCCCGCCCATGCTTGCCAGAACTTCGGGCGAAACTGGCTGGGAATGATAGCATGAGTCTTTACGTGGCCCTTCAGATGGACCCGGTCGAGCATGTCTCGATCGACGGCGACAGCACCTTCCGGCTGGGACTGGAGGCCGAGGCCCGCGGCCACCGGCTGTTCCAGTATACCGCCGACCGCCTGAGCTATTGCGAGGGGCGGGTCATGGCCCGCGGCCGCCCGATCAGCCTGCGCCGCGAACAGGGCAACCATGTGACCTTCGGCGACTGGGCCGACGTGGACCTGTCGGAATTCGACGTGGTCTGGCTGCGCCAGGACCCGCCCTTCGACATGGGCTATATCACCACCACGCATCTGCTGGACCGGGTGCATCCCTCGACCTATGTCGTCAACGACCCCTTCTGGGTGCGCAACAGCCCCGAGAAGCTGCTGGTGCTGGATTTCCCCGAACTGACGCCGCCCACGCTGATCACCCGCGAACTGGCGCAGATCCGCGCCTTCCGCGAGCGGCACGGCGATTTCATCCTCAAGCCGCTCTACGGCAACGGCGGCGTGGGCATCTTCCACATGCGGCCCGACGATCCGAACCTGTCCTCGCTGGTCGAGACCTTCCTGTCGAACAGCCGCGAGCCGATCATCGCGCAGAAATACCTGCCCGCCGTGGTCCGCGGCGACAAGCGCATCATCCTGGTCGATGGCGAGCCGGTCGGCGCGATCAACCGCGTCCCGGCTGCGGGCGAGGCGCGCTCCAACATGCATGTCGGCGGCCGGCCGGAAAAGATCGGCCTGACCGAGCGCGAATACGAGATCTGCGCCCGCATCGGCCCGGTGCTGCGCGAAAAGGGGCTGATCTTCACCGGCATCGACGTGATCGACGGCTGGCTGACCGAGATCAACGTGACCTCGCCCACCGGCATCCAGGAGCTTGAGCGTTTCGACGGCATCAATGCCGCAGGGCTGATCTGGGACGCCATCGAGCGGCGGCTGGCCGAGCGGGGCTGACCCGCGGCCGCGGGGTCGGCGCAGGGGCGGATTGGCCTGTCGCGATGCCGGCCCGGTGTGGACCGGCCCGGCGTGGAAAGGTGCCGCGCCGCCATGCCCTGGCGGCGGGCGAGCCGGTTTTCGGCAAGAGGGAGCCAGCCCCGCGGCTTGCCCTTTCTCCCAGCCGCATGGCTCGAACCTGGCCGCCGGCCTTGCGGCGCCGCCTGTTCTGGCAACCATCCTTCCTGCCGTCTGCCGTCTGCCGTCTGCCGTCTGCCGTCTGCCGTCTGCCGTCTGCCGTCTGCCGTCTGCCGTCTGCTGTCTGCCGTCTGCCACCTGCCGCCTGCCGCCTGCCGCCATGGCGACGCTCCGCCCCTCAATCCGGGCGGCCGAAGGGCAGGCGATAGGACAGCGCCTCGGCCAGGTGCGGCTGGCGGATCGCGGCGGATGCGTCCAGGTCGGCGATGGTGCGCGCGCTGCGCAGGATGCGGTGATAGCCGCGCGGGGTCAGCCCCAGCCGCTCGGCCGCCAGCGCCAGCAGCGACCGGCATTCGCCGTCGAGCGGCGCGATCTCCTCCAGCAGCCGGCCCGAGGCGTCGGCGTTCACCCGCGCCGTCGGGTGATCGGCAAAGCGGGCGGCTTGCAGCGCGCGGGCGGCGGCCACGCGCAGGGCGACGCTGGCCGAGCTTTCGCCGGTGGCGGGCAGCCCCAGATCCTCGATCGCGACCTGCGGCACCTCGATGCGCAGGTCGAACCGGTCCATCATCGGCCCCGAGATGCGGCCCAGGTAATCCGCCCCGCAGCGCGGCGCCTTGGAACAGGCGCGGCTGGCATCCGCGATCTCGCCGCAGCGGCAGGGGTTGGCGGCCGCGACCAGCAGGAAACGCGCCGGATAGCGGATATGGGCATTGGCGCGCGAGACGTGGATCTCGCCGGTCTCGATCGGCTCGCGCAAGGCGTCGATCACCCGGCGCTCGAACTCGGGCAGCTCGTCCAGGAACAGCACGCCGTTATGCGCAAGGCTCGCCTGGCCGGGCCGGGCGTTGCGCCCGCCGCCCACCATCGCCGCCATCGAGGCGGTGTGATGCGGCTGGCGAAAGGGGGCGGTGCGCGAGATGCCGCCCTCGGCCAGCAGGCCGGCGACGGAATGGATCACCGAGGTCTCCAGCGCCTCCTGCGGGCTCAGCGGCGGCAGGATGCCGGGCAGGCGGGTTGCCAGCATCGACTTGCTGGCGCCGGGCGGGCCGATCATCAGCAGGTGGTGGCGGCCGGCGGCGGCGATCTCCAGCGCCCGGCGGGCGCGTTCCTGGCCCTTGACCTCGGCAAGGTCGGCCTCGAACACGGCTTCTGCCAGCTCGCCCGGTGCGGCGCGGGCCAGGGGCGCGCGGTCGGTCAGGTGATCGACCACCTCGCGCAGGCTCTGCGGCGCCAGGACCGGCACGGTGCCGACCCAGGCCGCCTCGGCCCCGCAGGCGCGCGGCACCAGCAGCGCGCGGCCGTCCTCGGCCGCGGCCACGGCGGCGGGCAGGGCGCCTGCGACCGGCGACAGCCGCCCATCCAGCGCCAGTTCCCCCAGCGCCACCACCCGCTCCAGCGCCTCGGCCGGGACGATCTCCAGCGCGGCCAGCACCGCAAGCGCGATGGGCAGGTCGAAATGCGAGCCCTCCTTGGGCAGGTCGGCGGGCGACAGGTTCACCGTCACCCGGCGCGAGGGCATGGCGATGGACAGCGCCCCGAAGGCGGCCTTCACCCGTTCCCGCGCCTCGCTGACGGATTTGTCGGGCAGGCCGACGATGCCGAATCCCGGCAGGCCCGGCGAGACCGAGCATTGCACCTCGACCAGTCGCGCCTCGACCCCGTCGAAGGCCACGGTATAGGCAATCGCCGCCATCGGCACTTCTCCCCTGCACCGGGGCAGGCTTAACCCGCAGGGTTTAAAGAATGGTTAACGGGTTCGGCTTGCTTGTTCCGGGCCGCGCTTGCGCCTATGTGCAGGGCGGATGACACGGGGCACATACGGGGCACAGGGAAACGACCATGCAAGGCAGCCGCATATTGCTGATCGTCGGCGGGGGCATCGCCGCATTCAAGATACCCGAGTTGGTCCGCATGATCCGGCGCGAGGGCGGCTCGGTCGTGCCGGTGCTGACCCAGGCGGGGGCCGAGTTCGTGACGCCCCTGACCCTCTCGGCCCTGGCCGAGGCGCCCTGCCATACCGAGCTGTTCGACCTGACGCGCGAATCGGAGATGGGCCATATCCAGCTGTCGCGCGCCGCCGACCTGGTGGTGGTCGCCCCGGCCACGGCGAATCTGCTGGCGCGGATGGCGGCGGGGATGGCGGACGACCTGGCCTCGACCCTGCTGCTGGCGACCGACAAGCCGGTGCTGGCGGCGCCGGCGATGAACGTGCGCATGTGGCAGCATCCGGCGACGCAACGTAACCTTGAGACGCTGGAGAACGACGGCATCCGCTTCGTCGGCCCGGACGAGGGCGACATGGCCTGCGGCGAATACGGCCCCGGCCGCATGGCCGAGCCGCAGACGATCCTGGCGGCGATCCGCGCGGCGCTGGGGCGCGACCGGCCGCTGCGCCTGCCGCCCGAGGCGGTGGTCTCGCTGCCCGCCCGCGTGCTGGCGGGGCGGCATGTCATCGTGACCTCGGGGCCCACGCATGAGCCCATCGACCCGGTGCGCTATATCGCCAACCGCTCCAGCGGGGCGCAGGGCGCGGCCATCGCCGCGGCGCTGCGCGACCTGGGCGCGCGGGTCAGCTTCGTCACCGGCCCGGCCGAGGTGCCGCCGCCCCAGGGCGTCGAGGTGATCGCCGTCCAGACCGCGCGCGAGATGCGCGAGGCGGTCGAGGCGGCCTTGCCCGCCGATGCCGCGATCATGGCGGCGGCGGTCGCCGACTGGCATGTCGCCAATGCCCGTCCGGGCAAGATCAAGAAGGACGGCTCGGGCAAGCTGCCCGAACTGAAATTCGCCGAGAACCCCGACATCCTGGCCTGGATCAGCCGGCTCGACCGCGACCGGCCGGCGCTGGTGGTGGGCTTTGCCGCCGAGACCGACGACGTGCTGGACAATGCCACCCGCAAGCGCAAGCGCAAGGGCTGCGACTGGATCGTCGCCAATGACGTGAACCCCGAGACCGGGATCATGGGCGGGACCGAGAATGCGGTCACGCTGATTTCGGAGGAAGGGGCGGAAAGCTGGCCGCGCCTGACCAAGGACGAGGTGGCGCGCCGCCTGGCCGGCCGCATCGCCGAGGCGCTGAGCCCTGCCGGCCAGGGCCTGCCGGAGGACCACGGATGAGCAGCGGCCGGGTCTACCTGGACTGGAACGCCACCGCGCCGCTGCGCCCCGAGGCGCGCGAGGCGATGCTGGCGGCGATGGAAATCGTCGGCAACCCTTCCTCGGTCCATGCCGAGGGGCGGGCGGCGAAATCCGCGCTGGAGCGCGCGCGCGAGGACGTCGCCGTGGCGCTTGGCGCCGAGGGGGCGGACGTGATCTTTACCTCGGGCGCGACCGAGGCGGCTGCGCTGGCGCTGGAGGGCCGGGGCTTGGCCTGTGCGGCGGTCGAGCATCCGGCTGTCCTGGCCTGGTGCGAGGCAACGCTGCCCGCGGACCGCGCGGGGCTGGTCGCCGTCGCCGATCCCGCCCGCACCGCGCTGCAACTGGCCAATTCCGAAACCGGGGTGATCCAGGATCTGCCGCAGGGCCTGGCGGTCAGCGACCTGACGCAGGCCTTCGGCAAGATCCCCCTTGCCTTCAACTGGCTGGGGATCGAGGCCGGCATCGTCAGCGCCCACAAGCTGGGCGGGCCGCGCGGCATCGGCGCGCTGGTGGTCCGCCGCGGCACCGAGGTCGAGGCGCGCATCAAGGGCGGCGGCCAGGAACAGGGCCGCCGCGCCGGGACCGAGAATCTGATCGGCATCATGGGCTTTGCAGCGGCCGCAAAAGCGGCGCAGAATGATCTGAATCAAGGAATCGGGGAAAAAGTGTCGCAACTGCGCGATTCCCTGATGGCCACACTGGAATCCGGGGCGGAAATGGTTACATTTCCGGGGCGCGAGGCCCGCCGCCTGCCCAATACATTGTCGATCCTGACGCCGGGATGGCGCGGAGAGACGCAGGTGATGCAGATGGACCTGGCCGGATTTGCCGTCTCGGCAGGCTCGGCCTGTTCATCGGGCAAGGTCCGGCCAAGTTCGGTTCTGACGGCCATGGGCATCGCGGCGGAATGGGCGGGCGATGCGATCCGCGTCTCGATCGGCCCGGTGACGGAGCCTCGGGACGTGATGCGTTTTGCGGATGCCTGGCTTGCGGCGCATGGCCGCTGGCGGCAAAGGAATGATTGGCGGGCGACCGCGGGAAGGGTTTGAGATGACTGTAGAGATCGGCGAGGCAATCGAAATCCGCGAGGGCGTAGACCGCGAGACCGTCGAGACCGTCCAGAACATGGGGTCGTACAAATACGGCTGGGATACCGAGATCGAGATGGAATATGCCCCCAAGGGCATCAACGAGGACATCGTCCGGCTGATCTCGAAGAAGAACGAGGAACCGGAATGGATGACCGAGTGGCGGCTGCAGGCCTTCCGCCGCTGGCAGACCATGACCGAGCCGAAATGGGCGATGCTCAACTATCCCGAGATCGACTATCAGGACCAGTATTACTACGCCCGCCCGAAAAGCATGGCTGAAAAGCCCAAGTCGCTGGACGAGGTCGATCCCAAGCTGCTGGCCACCTATGAAAAGCTGGGCATCCCGCTGAAGGAGCAGATGATCCTGGCCGGGATCGAGGGTGCCGAGGGCGCGCCCGCCGAAGGGCGCAAGGTCGCGGTCGATGCGGTCTTCGACAGCGTCAGCGTCGGCACCACCTTCAAGGACGAACTGGCCAAGGCCGGCGTCATCTTCTGCTCGATCAGCGAGGCGATCCGCGAGCATCCCGAGCTGGTGCGGAAATACCTGGGCTCGGTCGTGCCGCAGTCGGACAATTTCTTCGCCACGCTGAACTCGGCGGTCTTTTCGGACGGCAGCTTCGTCTATGTGCCGCCGGGGGTGCGCTGCCCGATGGAGCTGTCCACCTATTTCCGCATCAATGCCGAGAATACCGGCCAGTTCGAGCGCACGCTGATCATCGCCGACAAGGGCTCTTACGTCAGCTACCTGGAAGGCTGCACCGCGCCCAAGCGCGACGTGGCCCAGCTGCACGCCGCGGTGGTCGAGATCGTCGTGCTGGAGGATGCCGAGGTCAAGTATTCGACCGTGCAGAACTGGTTCCCCGGCGACGAGGAAGGCAAGGGCGGCATCTACAACTTCGTCACCAAGCGCGCCGATTGCCGCGAGGCGCGGGCCAAGGTGATGTGGACCCAGGTCGAGACCGGCAGCGCGATCACCTGGAAATACCCCTCCTGCATCCTGCGCGGCGACGAGTCGCAGGGCGAGTTCTATTCGATCGCCATTGCCAACAACCACCAGCAGGCCGATACCGGCACCAAGATGATCCATCTTGGCAAGAACACCCGCTCGCGCATTGTTTCCAAAGGGATTTCCGCCGGGCAGGCGCAGAATACCTATCGCGGTCTCGTGACCATGCACCCGCGCGCCAAGAACAGCCGCAACTACACGCAATGCGACAGCCTGCTGATCGGCGACAAATGCGGCGCCCATACCGTGCCCTATATCGAGGTCAAGAACACCTCGAGCCGCGTGGAGCATGAGGCGACCACCAGCAAGGTGGACGACGACCAGCTGTTCTATTGCCGCTCGCGCGGCATGGACGAGGAAGAGGCGGTCGCCCTGGTGGTGAACGGCTTCTGCCGCGAGGTCTTGCAGGCCCTGCCGATGGAATTCGCCATGGAGGCGCAATCGCTGGTCGCCATCAGCCTGGAGGGGTCGGTCGGATGATCGTCACCACCACCCCCGGCATCGAGGGCCGCCGCATCAGCGCCTATCACGGCGTGGTGACGGGCGAGACCATCATCGGCGCCAATATCTTTCGCGACATCTTCGCCGGGATTCGCGACATCGTGGGCGGCCGTTCGGGCGCCTATGAATCCGCGCTGGCCTCGGCCCGCGAAACCGCCCTGTCCGAGATGCAGGACCGCGCGGCCGCCCTGGGCGGCAATGCCGTGGTCGGCGTCGACCTGGACTATGAAGTCATCAACAACATGCTGATGGTGTCCGCCTCGGGCACCGCCGTAAGCGTCGAATAGGAACGAACCATGCTGGAAATCAAGAACCTGCACGTCAAGCTTGAGGATGAGGACAAGCAGATCCTCAAGGGCGTCGATCTGACCGTCCCGGCTGGCGAGGTCCATGCCATCATGGGGCCGAACGGCTCGGGCAAGTCCACGCTGTCCTATGTGCTGTCGGGTCGCGACGGCTATGAGGTCACCGGCGGTGAGGCCACGCTGGACGGCGAGAGCCTGCTGGAGATGGAGCCCGAGGAACGCGCCGCCGCCGGCCTGTTCCTGGCTTTCCAATACCCGGTCGAGATCCCCGGCGTGGGCAACATGACCTTCCTGCGCACCGCGGTGAACGCGCAGCGCAAGGCGCGCGGCGAGGAAGAGCTGTCCTCGGCCGATTTCCTCAAGCTGATCCGCCAGAAGGCGGCGACGCTGAAGATCGACAGCGAGATGCTGAAGCGCGCGGTCAACGTCGGCTTCTCGGGCGGCGAGAAGAAGCGCAACGAGATCCTGCAGATGGCGATGCTCGAGCCGCGCATGTGCATCCTGGACGAGACCGATTCCGGCCTTGACGTGGACGCGATGCGGCTGGTGGCCGAGGGCGTGAACGCCCTGCGCTCGCCCGACCGCAGCTTCCTGGTCATCACCCATTACCAGCGGCTTCTGGACCATATCCGGCCCGACGTGGTGCATATCATGGCCGACGGCCGCATCGTGCGCACCGGCGGCCCCGAACTGGCGCTGGAGGTCGAGCAGAACGGCTACGGCGATCTGCTGGCGGAGGTCGGATGATGGCGGACACGGCTGTTCTTGCCGCGCAGGTGCCCACGGTCGAGGGCAAGGCCCGTCCCGGCGATGCCGCGCTTGCGGCGCGCCTGGACGCGCTGGACCTGCCGCGCGGCGGCTTTACCCGCGCCGCGCGCGAGGATGCGGCGCAGCGGCTGGAGGCCATGGGCCTGCCCGGCGCGCGCGACGAATACTGGCGCTATACCGATCCCGCGCCCTTCAACGCGGCCCGGCCGCAGCCGGTCGAGCTGGCGGCGGATGAAACCACCCTGTTCACCGGCATCGACCGGCTGAACCTGGTCTTCGTGGACGGGCGCTTCGACGCCGAGGCCTCGGATGCGCTTGTGGCCGAGGGGGTGCAGGTCGAAAGTCTGGCCGCCGCCGATGCCGGGGCGGATCACTGGGCGGCCGGGCTTTACGGCCGGCTGGAAACCGCGGGCCAGGTGCCGGTCAAGCGACCCTTCGCCGCGCTGAACACGCTGGTCGCCGCCGAGGGCGTGCTGATCCGCGTCACCGGCAAGGTCGAGCGTCCGGTGCATATCACCTATCGCCGCTCGGCGGCGGATGCCGACGTGCATCTGCACCACCTCGTCCAGCTGGAGGAGGGGGCCGAGCTGACGCTGCTGGAAACCGGCTCGATCGGCGCGCGCTCGAACGTGGTGATCGAGGCCGACCTGGGCCGGGGCGCCCGCTTCCATCACATCAGCGCCAAGCGCGCCAACGATCCCAAGCTGGGGCTGGGCCATATCTTTGCCCGCGTCGCTGCCGAGGCGCTGTTCAAGTCCTTCACGCTTTCGGTCAACGGCTCGATGATGCGCAACGAGGCGGTGATCGACATCGCCGGCGACGATGCCGTGGCCCATATCGCCGCCGCGGTGCTGGGCGACGGCGACATCGGCCGCTTCCACCATGACGACACCGTCTTCGTCACCCATGCCGCCGAGCGCTGCGAAAGCCGCCAGGTGTTCAAGAAGGTGCTGAAGAACGGGGCCGAGGGCATCTTCCAGGGCAAGATCCTGGTCAAGCCCGGCGCGCAAAAGACCGACGGCTACCAGATCAGCCAGGGGCTTCTGCTGGACGAGGGCAGCCAGTTCCTCGCCAAGCCGGAACTCGAGATCTATGCCGACGACGTGAAATGCTCGCATGGCTCGACCACCGGCGCGCTGGACGAGACGGCGCTGTTCTACCTGCGCTCGCGCGGGGTGCCCAAGGAGCGCGCCATCGTGCTGCTGGTGCTGTCCTTCCTGGCCGATGCGCTGGACGAGATCGAGGACCAGCGGCTGCGCGACGACATCCTGGGCCGGCTGGAAGACTGGCTGACGGCGCGCGCGGGCAATCCGGGCAAGGCGGCCAGTCCGGGCAAGGCATGAGCCGGGCCGGCATCGTCCCGCGCATCCTGGAAAGCTGGTGGGCGCCGGGCAGGGTAGTTAGGTCCCTGCGCGGCATGCCCGACCGGGCGCTGATCGTCGTGCTGATGGCGGCGATGCTGATCTTTCTGATCGCGCAGGCGCCGGGCCATGCGCGGGATGCGCAGCTCATGCCCGAGGTGCCGCTGGGCGCGCGCATGGGCGGGGCGCTGCTGGCGGTGATGTTCATGATGCCGCTGCTGGCCTATGGGCTGGCGGCGCTGGTTTCGGCGCTGTCGCGGCTGACGCCCTGGCCGGTCGCGCCGCAGGATTCGCGGCTGGCGCTGTTCTGGGCCTTGCTGGCTGTGGCGCCGGCGATGCTGCTGGCGGGGCTGACCGCCGGGCTGGTCGGCCCCGGTGCGGCGCTTGGCGTGACGCGGGCGGTGGCGGGGCTCGGCTTTCTCGTGATATGGGGCGCGGGATTGCGCGCATTGGCGGGGAACAGATGAAACTGGGCGATCTTGGCGATCTGATGGTCCTGACCCTGCGCGACCCCGATGCGGCGGTCGCGGTGCTGCGCGGGCTGGACCTGCCGATGGCGACGCGCTGGATGGTGCTGCTGCTGGCGGTGACGCTGTCCACGCTGCTGGCCGCGCTGTCGCTGCTGCTGTTCCCGATCGAGGTGGACAACCCTGTCTCGCGCATGCTTTCCGAACCGATGACGCTGGCCGGCATCCAGCTGGGCGCCATGGCGTTGTCGGCGCTGTTCGTGGCCCAGATCGGCCGGCTGTTCGGCGGGCATGGCACGTTCGCCGATGCGCTGCTGATCGTCGGCTGGGTCGAGCTGATGCTGGTCGGGCTGCAGGCGGTGCAGGTGGTGATGATGGCGCTGTTCCCGGCTACCGCCACGCTGCTGTCCATGCTGGCCTTTGGCCTTTTCCTCTATCTTGCCGTGACCATGACCAAGGCGCTGCACGGGTTCACCAGCACCGGCAAGGTGGTCGTGGGCCTGATCGGCAGCATTTTCCTGCTTGGCTTCGTGCTGTCGCTGATCGCGGCGGCATTCGGCATCGTCCCCGAGGTGACACCATGAGCTTCGACGTCGAAAAGATCCGTGCCGATTTCCCGATCCTGTCGCGGCAGGTGAACGGCCGGCCGCTGGTCTACCTGGACAATGGCGCCTCGGCGCAAAAGCCGCGCGTGGTGATCGACGCCATCACCCGCGCCTATGAGGCGGAATATGCCAATGTCCATCGCGGCTTGCATTTCCTGTCCAACCTCGCGACCGAGAATTACGAGCGGGTGCGCGCCATCATCGCCCGCTTCCTGAACGCCCCGCGCGAGGACGAGGTGATCTTCACCTCGGGCGCGACCGAGGGGATCAACCTGGTCTCCTATGGCTGGGCCGCGCCGCGGCTGGGGCCGGGCGACGAGATCGTGCTGTCGGTGCTGGAGCATCACGCCAATATCGTGCCCTGGCACTTCCTGCGCGAACGCCAGGGCGTGGCGCTGAAATGGGTCGAGCCCGAGCCCGACGGCTCGCTGCCGCCCGAAAAGGTGCTGGCGGCGGTGGGACCGCGCACCCGGCTGATCGCCGTCACCCATATGTCGAACGTGACCGGCACCGTGGTCGATGTCGGCGCCATCGCGCGGGCGACCGACGTGCCGGTGCTGGCCGACGGGTCGCAGGCCGCGGTGCATATGCCGGTGGACCTGTCCACGCTGGGCGTCGATTTCTACTGCATCACCGGGCACAAGCTCTATGGCCCCTCGGGCTCGGGCGCGATCTGGATCCGGGCCGAGCGCCAGGCCGAGATGCGCCCCTTCATGGGCGGCGGTGACATGATCCGCACCGTCACCCGCGACGGCGTGGATTACGCCGACCCGCCGCTGCGCTTCGAGGCGGGCACCCCCGGCATCGCCAACCAGATCGGCCTGGGCGCGGCGCTGGAATACCTGATGGCGCTTGGCATGGAGAACATCGCCGCGCATGAGCGTGACCTGCGCGACTATGCCCGCGAGCGGCTGCGCAGCCTGAACTGGCTGTCGGTGCAGGGCGACGCGGCCGAGAAGGGCGCGATCTTCTCGATGACGATGCAGGGCGCGCATGCCCATGACATCTCGACCATCCTCGACAAGCGCGGCATCGCGGTGCGGGCGGGAACGCATTGCGCCATGCCCCTGCTGGACTTCTTCGGCCTCAGCGCCACCGCGCGCGCCAGCTTCGCCATGTATAACACCCGCGCCGAGGTCGATGCGCTGGTGGACGGGCTGTCCTTCTGCCGGGAACTGTTCGCCTGACCCCTCCGGCGTAATATTCGTTCCTTCGTAGGCATGCGTCAATTTGCGGCGGCGCCCGATTCTGGCGGCGTTGTGCCGGCATTGCTAGACTGCATTCAGGAAGCGCGCTCTCTTCGGCCGTAGCGAACCGGCCGACCCTTGGGAGGAAGAGGGCAAATGCCACCGACAAACCGGGCCATGCGTTTGCTCGCATGGGCCTTTTGGGTCGCGGCCGCGATGGCCGCGCCGGCGCAGGCGCAGGAGGCGCCTGCCGTTCCGGGCAGCGGCAGCACCGCCGACCATTCGAAATTTCCGGCGCTGAAGGGGCCCTTCTCATCGGGGCCGGAAGTCACCCAGGCCTGCCTGTCCTGCCATACCGAGGCCGGCGACCAGGTCATGCACACGCTGCACTGGACATGGGACTATACCCATGCCGAAACTGGGCAGAAGCTGGGAAAATCCAGCGTCATCAATTCGTTTTGCGGCAATGTCGGCTCGAACGAGGCGCGCTGCACATCCTGCCACGCCGGCTATGGCTGGACCGACGTGCGCCAGCCGCCGCCCTCTGACCCGGCGCGGGTGGATTGCCTGGCCTGCCATGACCGTTCCGGCCAATATACCAAGCTCGACAACATGGCGGGCCATCCGCCGCTGGAGCCGGTGCCTGCCGGGGCCAAGACCATCACCGGCGCCGATGCCAAGCCGGTCGATCTGGCGCGGGCGGCACAATCGGTGGGCGCGCCCGGACGCGACAATTGCGGCAACTGCCATTTCTACGGCGGCGGCGGCGACAACGTGAAGCATGGCGACCTGTCCTCGGCGCTGATCCGGCCGGACCTGGCGACCGATGTGCATATGTCGCCCGAAGGCGGCAATTTCACCTGCCAGACCTGCCATGTCACCGAGGACCACCGCGTCGCCGGCTCGCGCTATGCCGTCGAGGCCAAGGACATCGTCGATGCCCATCTGCTGGGCCAGCCGCGCGATGCCGCGACCTGCGAAAGCTGCCACGGCAACCGGCCCCATGCCGCGACGCCGACGGGGATGAAGCTGAACGACCATACCGACCGCGTCGCCTGCCAGACCTGCCACATTCCGTCCTTTGCTCGCGGCGGCGTCGCGACCAAGACGCTGTGGGACTGGTCGACCGCCGGCAAGCTCAAGGACGGCAAGCCCTTCGCCGAAGAGGAGTTCACCCAGTCCGACGGCCAGCACCTGCACACCTACCTGTCCACCAAGGGCAATTTCGAATGGGCCGAGAACGTGGTGCCCTTCTATGGCTGGTTCAACGGCACGGTCGAGTACACCACCGCCGAGACGGTCTTCGATCCGTCGCTGCCGGTCGAGATCAACCGGCTCGAGGGTTCGGCCGTCGACCCGGATGCGCGGATCTGGCCCTTCAAGCAGATGGTCGGCCGCCAGGCCTTCGACACCGAGCGCAACGTGCTTCTGCACAGCCAGGTCTATGGCCCGCAGACCGATACCGCCTTCTGGACGAATTTCGACTGGTCCAAGGCGCTGCAGGCGGCGGCGCATTACATGGGCACGGATTATTCCGGGAAGTTCGATTTCGTCGACACGCAGATGTATTGGCCGATCACCCATATGGTCGCGCCGGCCGAGGATGCGCTGAAATGCGGTGCCTGCCACCGGCCGGAAGGCCGCATGGCCGGAATCACCGGCGTCTATATTCCCGGCACCGGCCTGCCGCCGGGCGGGATCATCGGGCTGGCCCTGCTGGCGATGGCGGTCGCGGGCGTGGCCGGGCACGGGCTTCTGCGCCTGCTTGGCAGGAAGGGAAAGGGGGCGCATCATGGCTGAGCGCAAGGTTCTGGTCTATACCCGCTTCAACCGGCTGTGGCACTGGAGCCAGGCGGCCTCGATCCTGGTCCTGCTGTTCACCGGGCTGCGGATCATGGGGCTGCACGGGGTTCTGACCTTCGGCCTGGCGGTGACGATCCATTCCGTCGTCGCGGTGGCGCTGATGCTGCTCTGGGCCTTCACCGCCTTCTGGCTGCTGACGACCGGGACGTGGCGACAGTTCGCGCCGCGCCGCGCCGGGCTGTGGCAGGTCGCGCGCTTCTATGCCTGGGGGGTGTTCCGCGGCGAGGAGCACCCCTATCGCAAGGTGCTGCGGCGCCGGCACAACCCCTTGCAGGCGCTGGCCTATCTGGCGTTGAAGGTGCTGCTGTTCCCGGCGGTGTTTCTCAGCGGCATTGCCTATCTGGGCTATGGCTTGTGGGACGATCTCGACCCGTCGGGATGGGCGATCTGGGCGGTGGCCAACATCCACATCCTGACCGCCTTTGCGATCGGCAGCTTCGTGGTGGCGCATGTCTACCTGCTGACCGTCGGCCACGGCTTTCGCGAGCATGTGAAGCCGATGCTGACCGGGTTCGAGACCGTCGACCTGACGCCCGAGCAGGAAGCCTATCTGGCCGCCGAGGAACCCCGGCGCCTGAAGCCCTGACCGGCGATTTGCCATTGCGGGGGCCGGTCCGATCGGCTATGGACCGGCCTGAGGCACCCGTAGCTCAGCTGGATAGAGTGTCGCCCTCCGAAGGCGAAGGTCACAGGTTCGAATCCTGTCGGGTGCGCCATTTCCCCGAACCACCACCGGAACATCGGCCGCTTGGGATGTTCCTGCGGGGCTTGGACCAACCAGCACGGCTCCCCTGCATCGGCTGCGCGGGAAAGGCCCGCCGCGGCGCGATTCGTTGGCGGGTGGGCAGAGGCTTCCATCCGCCAAGATCAGCGGCGTGGCGTCCGCCACGAGCTGTGCGGCCGGGCTCAGGTCGTTGCGGCTTCCGGTGCGGTTTCGAAGGCGCGGGCGATCTCGGCCTCGGGGCAGCCATTGGCCAGCATCGCCGCCAGCAGGATGCGCGCCTGGCCGGGGCGCAGCAGCCGGGCATGGATGGCACCCGCACGACGCATGTCATGGCCGCCGCCGCCGCCGCCATAGATCGGCGACAGCAGCCCCTCGGGCACCCGGCTGGAGACCACCACCACCACGCCCTGCGCTCGTGCCCGCGCAATGGCGGCGACCAGTTCGGGCGTGGCATTGCCCGATCCCAGCGCCGAGATCACGATGCCCCGCGCCCCGGCGGCCAGGCTGGCCTCGAGATGCAGCCCGTCGCTGCCGGGATGGGTGGCGACGATGTCGACGCGCAGGCTGTCGACCGGGGCGGGCAGGGGCCGGGTGACGCTGGGGCCTTCCTCGGCCACGCGGCGAAAGGCGTCCGGCGCGTCCGAGGCGAATTTGTAAAGCCCCCAGACCGGCAGCAGCCGGCCGCCGAAGGCCAGGACCACGCCCCCCTGGCCGGGCGGCTGCAGGGCCGCGCGGACGGCATCGGCCAGGTTGCGCGCCCCGTCCGAACGCGGGTGGTCCGAGGCGAATTGCGCCCCCGTGAACACCACCGGCTTGCGCGGCGCATGCTGCAATTGCACCAGAAGCGCGGTTTCCTCCATCGCGTCGGTGCCGTGCAGGGCGATGACGCCGGCGATGCCGGGATCGGCCAGCTGGGCCGCCACCGCGTCACTGATGCGCTGCATGTCGGCCAGCGTCAGGCTGGCGGAATCCTTGGCCAGCACCTCTTGCGGGCGCAGGTCGACCGCCATCGGCGGCAGCATCGCCAAAAGATCCGCCGCTCCCAGGCTGGGGCTGGCGGCGCCGTTCGTGTCCCGGCTGCTGGCGATGGTGCCGCCGGTGGCAAGCACCGCCAGCAGCGGAATCCGTCCGGTCCCGGTCACGACACGAACTGCATGGTTGCGCAATCCCTCCCTTGCAGAACTGCGGCCGGCTTGGGCGGGCCCGGCCTGCCGCGATCTGTCTGACAGCTTGCGATAAACACAGCCGCCGCCGGGGTCAAGCCCGGCCGGTCGCCTGCACCCTGCGTAATCTTGCGCGGCCGGGGGCGAAAGCGGGCGGATCATTGCCGCAGCGGGCCTGCCACCGCAAGATCAGGAATTGGCCGGGCGCTGGCTGATGATCCAGGTCATCGCCTGTTCGACCTCGTCGAGATGGTCGCGCATGGCGGTGCGCGCCTCGGTCTCGGAGCCGGCGGCGATCGCCTCGGCGATGCGGCGATGTTCCAGGTTCGAGGTGATGCGCCGATCCGCCATCAGGTTCACCAGTTCGGATTGCCGCATCAGCGCGTCGCGGGAATCGGTGACGATGCGGGCGAACAGCCGGTTGCGGGCGGCCTCGGCGATCAGGCAGTGGAAATCGGAATCCAGCCGCACCCATTTCAGCGCATCCTCCTGTCGCTCCATGCTGTCGCAAAGCTGCAAGAGCCGGGCCATGTCCTCGTCGCTGCGGCGCAGGGCGGCCCAGCCGGCGGCGGGGATCTCGATGAAGGGGCGGGCCTCGATCAGCTCGCGCGCCGAATAGTTGCCATAGGCAAGCTCCGGCGCCTGCCGGTCCGAGATGACGAAGCTGCCGCTGCCGCTGCGGCTGCGGGTCAGGCCCAGCGTCTGCAGCGAGCGCATGGCCTCGCGGATGATCGGGCGGCTGACGCCGTAATGCTCGGCCAGCTTGGCCTCGGAGGGCAGCCGGATGCCGACCGGCAAGCGGCCGGCCAGTATCGCGCCTCGCAGATCCTCGAACACCGTCTCGGCGGCGTTTTTCCGACTGACCGGGCTCTTATGGGACAACCAATCAGCCACCTTGTTCATGGCGCCAATGTTGCATGTCAGGCGCACCTGTCAAGACGTGCTGTCGGGGAACCGTCTACCAGTACAGAATGGCGGCGCCGAGCAGCCCGGCCAGGCCGGCGATCTGCGCCATGAAAATCAGGTGATAGATCCTCATCCGCGTCGCTCCGCGTCCAGAATCCGGGGAAATCGTTTCTCATCCTGCCGGGGGTCGCGGATTTTTGGAAGCCGGATTCCGGGCGCGGTGAACATTTATCAACTCTGCCCGCCCGGCCCGTGCGGGGTTGCACCCGCTGCTGCGGTATGGCAGTCAGGGCCGGCGGCGGCGAACGACCCTTGGCGCGATTCTGCGCCCGCATTTCCCATATCCGAACAGCTACAGGTTTTCCGATGCGTGATCCCCTGTTCCGCATGGCCCTGCTTCTTGGCCTGCTTTCCGCCGTCGGTCCCTTTGCGATCGACATGTATCTGCCCGCCCTGCCGCAGGTGGCCAGCGACCTTGGCACCACCGAGGCCGGGGCGGCGCTGACCCTGACCTCGTATTTCATCGTCTTCGGCTTTGCGCAGATGATCTATGGGCCCATGGCCGATGCGGTCGGGCGCAAGAAGCCGCTGGTGATCGGCGTGGCGATCTTTCTGGCCGCCACAGTCGCGGCCAGCCTGGCGCCGACCATCGGCTGGCTGATCGCCGCCCGCGCCTTGCAGGGGCTGGGCGCGGCCACGCTGATGGCGGTGCCGCGCGCGGTGATCCGCGACATGGCGACCGGCCCCGCGGCGGCCAGGATGATGGCGGCGATCATGATCGTGATCTCGGTCTCGCCCATGCTGGCGCCGCTGACCGGATCGGCGGTGATGGCCTGGGGCGGCTGGCGCGAGATCTTCGCCGTGCTGGCCGCGGCCGCCTTGCTGAGCCTGGGGCTGATCCTGTTCGTGCTGCCCGAGACCCTGCCGGCCGAGCGGCGCCGGCCGGTGCGGCTGGCGGCCATGACGGCCGGGGCGCGGCGGCTGCTGTCCGACCGCCGCTTCCTGGGGCTGACCATGATCGGCGGCTTCGGCATGGCCAGCTTCTTCGTGTTCCTGGCCTCGGCGAGCTTCGTCTATACCCGGCAATACGGGCTCAGCCCGACCGGGTTCTCGCTGGCCTTCGCGGTGAATGCGGTGGGCTTCTTCACCGCCTCGCAATTCGCCGGCCGGCTGGCCGAGCGCTTCGGGATGGAGCGGGTGATCTCGCTGGCCATCACCGGCTTTGCCGGGCTGTCGCTGGCGCTGTCCCTGGTGGTGCTGGCGGGGTTCGACGCGCTGGCGGTGGTCATCGCCGGGCTGTTTGTGGCCAATGCCTGCCTGGGGCTGGTCATGCCGACAGCCATGGTCATGTCGCTGGACCCGCATCCCGACATCGCCGGGCTCGCCTCGTCGCTGGGCGGCACGCTGCAGATGCTGACGGGCGGGCTGATGATCGCCGTGACCGGGCCGCTCCTGGACAATACCGCGGCGACCATGGTGCCGGCGATCACGCTTTGCGCGGGCCTTGCCTGGGCGGCGGCCGCGGCCTCGCTGCCGCGGCTGCGGCTGCTGGCCTGACCTTCCCGGTCCCGCCCCAGCCTGCGCCGCGCCCTTGGGGGCGGGCAGGGCGCGCTCGGGCCGAAACCCGCATCATGGATCACGCCGGCGGGCTGGCACGCTGGGCCGGCGCGCCGTGTCGCGCCAGCACCCGCTGCCTTTCGGTCGGGATCGGCGGAACCTATCCGCCGGCATATCCGGGCGCGGTCGGAGGCCGCCGCTTGCGCTCGGATCCCCGCCGTCAGGGAATGTTCAGCGCCGTGTCCAGCAGGGTGTTGGGCTGGACCAGCGCCTTCAGCGCGGCCGGGTCGGTGATGGTGACGCGCATGCCGTCGATATGCACGCCATGGTCGCGCAGCGCCTTGAAGGCGCGCGACAGGCTTTCCGGCGTCATGCCCAGGTAAGAGGCCAGCAGCCGCTTTTCCTGCGGCAGCACGAAGCCCGCCACGCCGCCCGCGTCCTGCGACCGTTGCCACAGATAGGCGCCCAGCCTTTCGCGGGCATTGCGCAGCTTGAGGTTCTTGGCATGGCGCACCAGGTTGCGATAGCCCTCGGACAGTTCCTGCACCGTGGCCAGGGCAAAGCCGTGGTCGCGCGAAAAGGCCGCGCGCACGTCCACCGCCGGGATCAGCACGATGCGCGAGCGTTGCAGGGTGCGCGCCGACATCAGATAGGGCGCGTCGCGCATGCAGGCGGCCAGGATGAAGGTGGCGACCGGCTGGACCACGGCCATGGTGGTGTCGCGGTCCTGCCAGTTGGCGTAAAGCTCGACCGCGCCCTCCAGCACGACATGCAGGAAATTCGCCACCTCGCCCTGCCGGATCAGCTCCAGCTGGGCGGGGAACACCTGGTCGTAGGCCGCATGGATCAGCGCGTCGAAGCACGGGCTGGTCATGTTGCGAAACAGCGGCAGGTTGCGGATGTCGTTGCGGTCCTCTTCGCGCATAAAGCTGTCCTGTCGGATGGGTCTGGAATCGCATCTGACATAGCAAAAATCTTGATATTTGTCAATCAATAATGGCATATTTGTCATGAAATGACAGGGCGAACGATGGGTGCCGGATTGAGTATCCTTCAACCCTGACGGCGCAGAATCGAAATCCGGTCGGTTTCCGGGGTGCGGCTGGGCCAGGTTGATCCAGATCAAACATTGCCGCCGCGGCCCGTGTTGGGTGAGCGCCACAAACAGCGCGCGAACGTCCCAATCGGAGCATCCGCCATGCCGGACCCAAGTTCCTATTCCCCGATGCAGCAGCAAAAGGCGCTGTGGCTCAGCACCACCGCCTTCACGCTGTGCTTCGCCGTCTGGACGATCTTTTCCATCATCGGCATCACCATCAAGCAGGAACTCGGCCTGACCGAGTTCGAATATGGGGTGCTGATCGCCACGCCCATCCTGACCGGGTCGCTGATCCGGCTGATCCTGGGCGTCTGGACCGAACGCTATGGCGGGCGCCTGGTGTTCTCGTTGCAGATGCTGTTCACCGGCCTTGCCACCTGGGCGCTGACCTGGGCCGACAGCTATGCCACCTTCCTGCTGGCCGCGCTTGGCGTGGGCATGGCGGGCGGTTCCTTCATCATCGGCGTCGCCTATGTCTCGAAATGGTTCCCGGCCCAGCGCCAGGGGACCGCGCTTGGCATCTTCGGCATGGGCAATGTCGGCGCCGCGGTGACCAAGTTCATCGCGCCCTTCATCCTGGTGGCCTGGGGCTGGCAGGCGGTGGCGCAGATCTGGGCGGTGGGCATCGCGCTGATGGGCGTGGTCTTCCTGCTGGTCGCCCGCGACGATCCCGATTTCGAGGCGCGCCGCGCCCAGGGCATCGCCGCGCCGACCCTGGCCGAGCAGTTCGCGCCGCTCAGGAATCTGCAGGTCTGGCGCTTTGCGCTTTACTACTTCTTCGTCTTCGGCGGCTTCGTCGCCCTGGCGCTGTGGCTGCCGCATTACCTGACGCAGGTCTATGGCGTCGACCTGCGGGTGGCCGGCATGGCGGCGGCGGCCTTCAGCCTGTCGGCCAGCATCTTCCGCGCCTATGGCGGCATCCTGTCGGACCGTTTCGGCGCGCGCACGGTGATGTATTGGACCTTCGGCTTCAGCGCGCTGTTCCTGTTCATGCTGTCCTATCCGCCGACGGACTATACCATCCGCGGCAAGGACGGGCTGATCTCGTTCTCGACCGAGATGGGGCTCTGGCCCTTCGTGGTGACGCTGTTTGCGCTGGGCTTCTTCATGAGCCTGGGCAAGGCCGCGATCTTCAAGCACATCCCGGTCTATTACCCGAACCACGTCGGCGCGGTCGGCGGGCTTGTCGGCATGATCGGCGGGCTGGGGGGCTTCGTTCTGCCCATCGTCTTCGGCGCGGCGCTGGACCTGACCGGGATCTGGACCTCGTGCTTTGCCCTGCTTTTGCTGATCGTCGTCGTCTCGATGGCCTGGATGCACCTGTCGATCCGCGCCATGGAGCGCCGCGCCCAGGGCCGCGCCCTGGACCGGCTGCCGAACTTTCCCGAACTGGCCGAGGTGCATGACCCCGAGCGCACGGTGATGCCGCGCGTGCTGGACGACTGGCGCCCCGAGAACCCGACCTTCTGGGCCGAGCAGGGCCGCAGGATCGCCCGGCGCAACCTGTGGATCTCGATCCCGGCGCTGACGCTGGCCTTCGCGGTCTGGATGGTGTGGTCGGTGGTCGTGGCCAAGCTGCCGCTGATCGGCTTCGACTTTACGCAGGACCAGCTGTTCTGGCTGGCGGCGCTGCCGGCGCTGTCGGGGGCCACGCTGCGCATCTTCTACAGCTTCATGGTGCCGATCTTTGGCGGGCGGCTGTGGACGACGCTGTCCACCGCCTCGCTGCTGATCCCGGCCATGGGCATCGGCTATGCGGTGCAGGATCCCTCGACGCCCTATGTGATCTTCGTGGCGCTGGCGCTGCTTTGCGGGCTGGGGGGCGCGAACTTCGCCTCGTCCATGGCCAATATCAGCTTCTTCTTCCCGAAATCGGAAAAGGGCAACGCCCTGGGGCTGAACGCGGGCCTGGGCAACCTGGGCGTGTCGCTGATGCAGTTCCTGGTGCCCATCGTCATCACCATGGGCGTCTTCGGCGCCATGGGCGGCGCGGCGCAGGAGCTTTCGGACGGCAGCCGGCTGTGGATGCAGAACGCGGGCTTCATCTGGGTGCCCTTCATCATCGTCTCGACCATCGCGGCATGGCTGGGCATGAACGACATCACCGACGCCCGCGCCAGCTTCCGCGAGCAGGCGGTGATCTTTACCCGGCTGCACAACTGGGTGATGTGCCTGCTCTATATCGGCACCTTCGGCAGCTTCATCGGCTATTCGGCGGGCTTCCCGCTGCTGATCAAGCTGGCCTTCCCCGATGTGAACGCGCTGCAATTCGTCTTCCTGGGGCCGCTGGTCGGCGCGCTCAGCCGGGCGGGGACGGGCTGGCTTTCCGACCGGGTCGGCGGCGGGCGCGTGACCTTCTGGGTCTTTGCCGGCATGATCGTGTCGGTGGGGCTGGTGATCGTCTCGCTCCAGGCGCTGTCCTTCTGGGGCTTCTTCGCGGGCTTCATGGCGCTGTTCTTCTTTACCGGGGTCGGCAATTCCTCGACCTTCCAGATGATCCCCGTCATCATGCGCAAGGAAGTCGCCCGGCTTGAGCCGCAGCTTTCCCCCGAGGACCGCCGCCGGCAGTCCGACCGCGAATCCGCCGCGATCATCGCCTTCACCAGCGCGATCGGCGCCTATGGCGGCTTCTTCATCCCCAAGGCCTACGGCAGCTCGATCGCGCTGACCGGATCGGCGTTGGGCGCGCTCTGGGCCTTCCTGGGCTTCTACGTGCTGTGCCTTGCCGTGACCTGGGTGTTCTACACCCGGCCGGGCGGGCTTTTGCACGACATCGAACGCGGCCGCGCCCCTGCCGGCGCCGCCACCCCTGCCTGACATAGGAGACAGCCATGAGCCATCTGCTGGACCGCCTGAACTTCCTGAAATCCACGCGCAAGGACGTGTTTTCGGAAGGGCATGGCCAGACCACGACCGAAAACCGCGACTGGGAGGACACCTATCGCGGGCGCTGGCGGCACGACAAGATCGTGCGCTCGACCCATGGGGTGAACTGCACCGGCTCCTGTTCCTGGAAGATCTATGTCAAATCCGGCATCGTCACCTGGGAAACGCAGCAGACCGACTATCCCCGCACCAGGCCGGACCTGCCCAACCACGAGCCGCGCGGCTGCGCGCGCGGCGCCTCCTACAGCTGGTATCTCTATTCCGCGAACCGGGTGAAGACGCCGCTGATCCGCGGCCGGCTGATGAAGCTCTGGCGCGAAAAGCGCCGGACCATGACCCCCATCGAGGCCTGGAGCGCGATCCAGGCCGACCCGCAGGCGCGCGAAAGCTATACCCGCATCCGCGGCAAGGGCGGCTTCGTGCGCGCGACCTGGGACGAGGCGACCGAGATCGTGGCCGCGGCCAATGCCTATACGGCGAAAACCTATGGCCCAGACCGGGTCTTCGGCTTCTCGCCGATCCCGGCCATGTCGATGATCTCCTATGCGGCGGGCACGCGCTACCTGTCGCTCTTGGGCGGCACCTGCATGTCCTTCTATGACTGGTATTGCGACCTGCCGCCGGCCAGCCCGCAGACCTGGGGCGAACAGACCGACGTGCCGGAATCGGCGGATTGGTATAACGCGGGCTACCTGCTGCTCTGGGGTTCGAACGTGCCGCAGACCCGCACGCCCGACGCGCATTTCTATACCGAGGCGCGCTATCGCGGCACCAAGTCGGCGGTGATCTGCCCCGACTATTCCGAGGCGGCGAAGTTCGGCGACATCTGGCTGAACGCCAAGCAGGGCACCGACGCGGCGCTGGGCATGGCCTTCGGCCATGTCATCCTGCGCGAGTTCCACCTGGACCGGCAGGCCGAATATTTCGAGGATTACTGCCGGCGCTATTCCGACATGCCCATGCTGGTGCGGCTGGAGGAACGGGACGGCCGCCTGATCCCCGGCCGCCAGCTGCGCGCCAGCGATTTCGACGGCGCGCTGGACCAGGCGAACAACCCGGAATGGAAGACGGTCGCCATCGACGACGTGACCGGCCGCATCGTGGTCCCGAACGGCTCGGTCGGCTTCCGCTGGGGCGAGCAGGGGCGCTGGAACCTTGAGCAGAAGGCCGGCGAGGACGAGGTCCGGCTGAAGATGAGCCTGATCCTGGACGAGGATCGCGACGACGTGGTCGGCGTCGACTTCCCCTATTTCGGCGGCGCCGCGACCAATGGCTTCGCCGTCGACGACCGCGGCGCGGTGCTGACCCGCAACGTGCCGGTCAAGCGGCTGACCCTGGCCGATGGCCAGCAGGCGCTGGTCGCCACCGTCTTCGACCTGTTCTGCGCCAATTACAGCCTGGACCGGGGCCTGGGCGGCGAGAACGTCGCGCGCGACTATGACGCCGACGTGCCCTTTACCCCCGCCTGGGCCGAGCGCATCACCGGCGTGCGCCGCGACAAGATCATCCAGGTCGCGCGCGAATTCGCCGCCAATGCCGAAAAGACCAATGGGCGGTCGATGATCATCATCGGCGCGGCGATGAACCATTGGTTCCACATGGACATGAACTATCGCGCCGTCATCAACATGCTGGTGATGTGCGGCTGCGTCGGCCAGTCGGGCGGCGGCTGGGCGCATTACGTCGGCCAGGAAAAGCTGCGCCCACAGACCGGCTGGACGGCGCTGGCATTCGCGCTGGACTGGGCGCGCCCGCCGCGGCACATGAACGCGACCTCGGCCTGGTATGCCCATACCGACCAATGGCGCTACGAGACGGTCAGCGCGCAGGAGATCCTGTCGCCGACCGCGCCGGCGGGCGACTGGAACCGGCTCAGCCTGATCGACTACAACATCCGCGCCGAGCGGATGGGCTGGCTGCCCTCGGCCCCGCAGCTGAGGACCAACCCGCTGGAGGTCGGCCGTGCCGCCAAGGCCGAAGGCATCCCCGCCAGGGATTACGTCGCGCGCGAGCTGAAGTCGGGCGATCTGCAGATGTCCTGCGAAGACCCCGACGCGCCCGAGAACTGGCCGAGGAACCTGTTCGTCTGGCGCTCGAACCTGCTCGGTTCCTCGGGCAAGGGGCATGAATATTTCCTCAAGCACCTCTTGGGCACCGATCATGGCGTGCAGGGCAAGGATCTGGGCCAGGAGGGCCGGCAGAAGCCGGTCGAGGCCGCCTGGCACGAGCAGGCGCCGGAGGGCAAGCTGGACCTGCTGGTGACGATCGACTTCCGCATGTCCACCACCGCCGTCTATGCCGACATCGTCCTGCCGACCGCCAGCTGGTATGAAAAGGACGACATGAACACCTCGGACATGCATCCGTTCATCCACCCGCTGCAAGCGGCGGTGGACCCGGCCTACGAGTCGAAATCCGACTGGGAGATCTTCAAGTCCATCGCCCGCAAGTTCTCGGAGATTGCGCCCGAGGTGCTGGGGGTCGAGACCGACGTGGTGCAGCTGCCCCTGCAGCACGACAGCGCCGGCGAGATCGCCCAGCCCTTCGTGCAGGACTGGAAGCTGGGCGAATGCGAGCTGATCCCCGGCAAGACCGCGCCCGCCTATATCGAGATCGAGCGCGACTATCCGAACCTCTACAAGCGCTTCACCGCGCTGGGCCCCTTGATGGAAAAGCTGGGCAACGGCGGCAAGGGCATCAGCTGGGACACCAAGGACGAGGTGCATCACCTGCAGGCGCTGAACGGCCGCGTGACCGAAGAGGGCGCGACCAAGGGCATGGCGCGGATCGAGACGGCTATCGACGCCGCCGAGGTGGTGCTGATGCTGGCGCCCGAGACCAATGGCGAGGTGGCGGTCAAGGCATGGGCCGCGCTTGGCCGCGCCACGGGCCGCGACCACGCCCATCTGGCCGAGGTCAAGGAGGACGAGAAGATCCGCTTCCGCGACATCGCCGCCCAGCCGCGCAAGATCATCTCGTCCCCCACCTGGTCCGGCATCGAAAGCGAGGAGGTCTGCTATAACGCTGGCTGGACCAACGTGCATGAGCTGATCCCGTGGCGCACCGTCTCGGGCCGCCAGCAGCTTTACCAGGACCACGAATGGATGCGCGCCTTTGGCGAAAGCTTCGTGACCTGGCGCCCGCCGGTGGACCTGAAGACCGTCGGCGCGGATGCGAGGAAGTCGCTGGCCGCGGGCGAAAAGCACGTGGTGCTGAACTTCATCACCCCGCACCAGAAATGGGGCATCCATTCGACCTATACCGACAACTTGCTGATGCTGACGCTGAACCGCGGCGGCCCGGTGGTGTGGATATCCGAGATCGACGCCAGGAAAGCCGGGCTGGTCGACAACGACTGGGTCGAGGTCTTCAACAGCAATGGCGTCATCACCGCGCGCGCGGTGGTCAGCCAGCGCATGAAGGAAGGCAGCATGTTCATGTATCACGCCCAGGAAAAGATCGTGAACACGCCCGGCAGCCAGATCACCAACCTGCGCGGCGGCATCCACAATTCGGTGACGCGCATCGTGCCCAAGCCCACCCACATGATCGGCGGCTATGCGCAACTGGCCTATGGCTTCAACTACTACGGCACCGTGGGGGCCAACCGCGACGAATTCGTCATCGTTCGCAAGATGAACAAGGTCGACTGGCTCGACCAGCCCCTGCAAACGGGGCCCGCAACCCAAAAGATGGAGGCAGCGGAATGAAAGTGCGTGCGCAAATCGGCATGGTGCTGAACCTGGACAAGTGTATCGGCTGCCATACCTGCTCGGTGACGTGCAAGAACGTCTGGACCTCGCGCGAAGGCGTCGAATACGCCTGGTTCAACAACGTCGAGACCAAGCCCGGCATCGGCTATCCCAAGGATTGGGAAAACCAGAAGCGCTGGAACGGCGGCTGGGTGCGGACCCGCTCGGGCCATCTGCGGCCCAAGCAGGGCGGCAAGTGGCGCATCCTGGCCAATATCTTTGCCAACCCCGACCTGCCCGAGATCGACGATTTCTACGAGCCCTTCGATTTCGACTACGACCACCTGAAATCGGCGCCCGAGATGCAGGCCTTCCCGACCGCAAGGCCGCGATCCAAGATCTCGGGCGAGCGGATGGAAAAGATCGAATGGGGCCCGAACTGGGAGGAGATCCTGGGCGGCGAGTTCGAGAAACGCAGCAAGGACTACAACTTCGAGGGCATCCAGAAGGACATCTACGGCGAATATGAAAACACCTTCATGATGTATCTGCCGAGGCTTTGCGAGCATTGCCTCAACCCGGCCTGCGTCGCCTCCTGCCCCTCGGGCGCGATCTACAAGCGCGAAGAGGACGGGGTGGTGCTGATCGATCAGGACAAGTGCCGGGGCTGGCGGATGTGCGTGTCCGGCTGCCCCTACAAGAAGATCTATTACAACTGGTCCACCGGGAAGTCGGAAAAATGCATCCTGTGCTATCCCCGGCTTGAATCGGGCCAGCCCACGGTCTGTTCGGAAACCTGCGTCGGCCGCATCCGCTACCTGGGGGTGATGCTCTATGATGCGGACAGGATCGCCGAGGCCGCGGCGGCGGAATCGGAAATGGACCTCTACGACGCGCAGCTGGGCGTGTTCCTGGACCCGAACGACCCCGAGGTGATCGCCGCCGCCCGCGCCGAGGGCGTGCCCGAGGACTGGATCCGCGGCGCGCAGCGCTCGCCGATCTGGAAGATGGCGATGGAATGGAAGATCGCCTTCCCGCTGCACCCGGAATATCGCACCCTGCCGATGGTCTGGTATGTCCCGCCGCTGTCGCCGATCCAGAACGCGGCCGAGGCGGGCAAGATCGCAGCGCAGGACGACATGCCCGACGTGCGCAGCCTGCGCATCCCGCTGCGCTACCTTGCCAACATGCTGACCGCGGGGGACGAGGCCCCGGTCGCCGCCGCGCTGGAGCGGATGCTGGCCATGCGCAGCTACATGCGTTCCAAGACGCTGGACGGGGTGGTGAACCTGGGCGTCGCCAAGCGCGTCGGCCTGACCCCGCAGCAGATCGACGAGATGTATCAGCTGCTCGCCATCGCCAATTACGAGGACCGCTTCGTCATCCCGACCACGCATCGCGAGATCGTCGAGGACGCCTATGACCTGCGCGGCGGCTGCGGCTTTACCGACGGGCACGGCTGTTCGTCGGGCGACACCCCCTCGCTCTTCGGCGGCAAGAAGTTCCGCAGCCCGCAGGAGTTCATCGCATGAAAAGCTTCAAGGCCCTTTCCGCGCTGCTTTCCTATCCCAGCGAGGAGCTGATCGCGGCGCTGACCGAAATCGACGCGGTGCTGCATGCCGAGGGGCTGCTTGGCCCCAAGCGCATGGAGGAAATCGCCCGGCTGCTGCAAGAGCTGCGCCAGGGCGACCTCTACGACCTGCAGGAACGCTATGTGCTGCTGTTCGACCGCTCGCGCAGCCTGTCGCTGAACCTGTTCGAGCATGTGCATGGCGAAAGCCGCGACCGCGGCGGCGCCATGGTCGATCTCTTGGAAACCTATCGCGCCGGCGGCTTCGACCTGGTCGGGCCGGAACTGCCCGACCACCTGCCGGTGCTGCTGGAATACCTGTCCACCCGGCCCTTGCCCGAGGCCGAGGCGCTGCTGGCCGATGCCGCCCATATCCTGGTCGCGCTGGCTGACCGGCTGACGCGGCGCGAAAGCGCCTATGCCGGCGTGCTGAGCGCGCTGGTGACGCTGGTCGTGACCGAGCCACCCGAACTGCCCGAGGAGCTGGCCGCCGTCCCCGACGACGACCCCGAGGATCTGGCCGCGCTGGATGCCGTCTGGGAAGAGGCGCAGGTCACTTTCGGTCCCGACCCCAATGCCGGCTGCCCGGTCAGCCGCGACATCCTTGCCCGCATGGACGCCCCGCGCGTCGCGAACCCGGCGCAATGAGGAGGAGCAGATGAACAATTTCCTTTTCGGGATCTATCCCTATATCGCCATCACGGTGATGATCCTCGGCTCGATCATCCGCTATGACCAGGATCCGTTCAGCTGGAAATCCAAGTCCAGCCAGATCCTGCGGCGGCGGCAATTCGTCATCGGCTCGGTCCTGTTCCATGTCGGCGTGCTGGTGATCTTCTTCGGCCATCTGGGCGGGCTTCTGACGCCCATCGCGGTCTTTGACGCCTTCGGCATCAGCCATGGCGCCAAGCAGGTGCTGGCGATGACCGCCGGCGGCATCGCCGGGGTCATGGCGCTGGTGGGCGGCGGGATGCTGCTGCATCGCCGGCTGACCGACCCGCGGGTGCGCGCCCATACGACGCTGGCCGATACCGGCATCCTGGCCCTGCTGATCGCCCAGCTGGTGCTGGGGCTTGCGACCATCCTGGTCTCGATGCAGCATCTGGACGGGCACGAGATGACGCGGCTGATGTCCTGGGCGCAGGGCATCGTCTATTTCCGCTCGGGCGCGGCGGATCACCTCGTGGGCGTGCATTGGCTCTTCAAGCTGCATATCCTGCTGGGGCTGACCATTTTCCTGCTGTTCCCGTTCACCCGGCTGGTCCACATGATCTCGGCCCCCGTGCGCTACCTGTGGCGGCCGGGCTACCAGATCGTGCGGACCAAGCGTTACCCGGCCAAGCGCCACCCGGCGGAGTAAGCGGCGATGGAGATGAAACCGCTGCTACCGCCCGTCGTCGTGAACGGCGTGACCCTGGACCCCGGCCGCATCGCGGCCGAGGCGCAGAACCACCCCGCGCCCAAGGGCAAGCCCGGCCATGCCTGGCGCGCCGCCGCGCGGGCGCTGGCGGTGCGCGAGCTTCTGCTGCAGGAAGCCCGCGCCCAGGGCATCGCGGCCGAACCGGCCGAGCTTGCCCCCGGCCAATGGGAGACCGAGGACGAGGCCGCGATCCGCGCCCTGCTGGACCAGAAGATCCGGCCCGCGCCTGCCGACGAGGCGGCGCTGGCCGCGCATTACGCCGCCCATCCCGAACAGTTCCGCGCCCCCTCGCTTTTCGAGGCGGCGCATATCCTGTTCGCCACCGCCCCCGACGATGCCGAGGCCCGTGCCCAGGCGCGGGCCAGGGCCGAGGCGGTGCTGGCCCAGTTGCGCGCCCAGCCGCGCCGCTTTGCCGAACTGGCGGCCGAGTTGAGCGCCTGTTCCTCGAAGAATGCCGGCGGGGTTCTGGGGCAGCTGACCTCGGGCGATACCGTCCCCGAGTTCGAGGCCGTGCTGGCCACGATGGAGGAAGGCGCGCTGGCCCTGGCCGAAACCCGCTATGGCCTGCATGTCGTCCGCCTGGATGCGCGCGCGCAGGGCGCGGTGCTGCCGTTCCAGGCCGTGCTGCCGCAATTGCGCCAGGCGCATGACAAGGCGGCCTGGCTGCGCGCCAGCCGCGACTACCTGGACGGGCTGGTCGCCGGGGCCGAGATCTCGGGCGTTTCCTTCGACCAGGAAAGGCGGGCGTGATGCAACTGGCCTATGTCAGCCTGCCCGGCCGCGGCGCGAACGACCGCTTCCTTGCCGCCCTTGCCGGGGCGGCGCAGGCGGCGGGGCTGCGGCTGGCCGGGACGGTGCAGACCAACCCCGAGCGCGAGGGCCGCGTCAAATGCGACATGGACCTGCGCGTGCTGCCCGACGGCCCGGTGCTGCGCATCAGCGAGGATCGCGGCAACGGCGCCCGCGGCTGCCGGCTGGACGCCGGCGTGCTGGAGGCGGCGGTGCTGGGCGTCGCCGCCGCGCTGCCCGGCGCCGACTTGCTGCTGGTCAACAAGTTCGGCAAGCAGGAATCCGAGGGCCGCGGCTTTGCGCCCCTGATCGCCGAGGCACTGTCGCGCGGCATCCCGGTGCTGGCTGGTGTGAACGGGCTGAACCTGCCGGCGTTCCAGGCCTTTGCCGACGGGCTCGCCACGCCGCTTCCCGCCGATCAGGCGGCGGTCATGGGCTGGTGCCAGCGGGCCTGCCGGCTGCAACCCGCCTGACCTGCAAGGCCCCCAAGGCCCCCAAGGCTCATGCAACGAAAAAGGCCCGGTCGTCGCGACCGGGCCTTTCTTTTCGTGGTGCGCTTCAGGCTGTCCGCCTTGCGCCCGAGACCGGCTTTTTCGCCACGCGCGGCCGCGCCAGCACCGGCAGGTAGAGCAGGGCGAAGCCGCCGAAGGCCAGAACCCACAGCGTCCCCGACAGGTGCAGCAGCCAGACCTGCGCCGGCAGTACCCCGGCCAGCAGCCGCAGCACCACCGAGGCGGCGAGCGCCAGGTAAAGCGCCGTGGTGCCGCGCCCGGCATGCAGCGCCCGCCCGCTATGGCCCAGGCTCGCCCGGCTCATCACCGCCAGCGTCATCAGCCCTATGGCGCCGGCCAGCCAGACATGCCGCGCCGGTGCCGCCGCCATCAGGCCCAGGCCCGCCGCCGCCTCGGCCCAGAAGCCGAGCGCCAGGAAGCCATAGGCCAGGTGCAGCACCCAAAGCAGCGGCTCGGCCCCGGTCCGCGCCCCCTGCCAGCGCGCCAGCCGCCACAGATGCGCCGCGCCGCAGGCCAGCATCAGCCAGGGCATGGCCCGGCCGTCGGGCAGGGCGACGAAGCCCGCCAGCGTCACCCCGGTCAGCCCCAGCACCAGCCCGTCGCCGCGGTCGAAGGGCGCCGGCAGTTGCTGCACCCCCCGCGCTGCCAGCCAGTTGCGGGTAAAGCTGGGGATGATGCGCCCGCCGATCAGCGCGATCAGCATCAGGCCCGCGGCCAGGCCCAGCCGCATCCCCATGCCCTCGAAGGCCGCGTCGCCGCGGGCGGCCTCGACATGGAACAGCGCGTTGCCGGCGGCGAACAGCCCCAGCAGCGCCAGAACCGGCAGGTTGCGCCAGTTCCGGCCGTGCAGGATCTCGCGCGCCAGGAAGGCCAGCAGCATGAGCCCGCAGGCCAGATCGGCCAGCAGGACCACGCGCCAGTCGAGCAGCGCCGAGACCCCGACCGCGGCCCGGCCCAGAAGCCACAGCCCGACCAGCCCGGCCAGGGGCGCCCCCATCACCGGCAGCCGCCCGGTCCAGTTCGGCACCGCGGTCAGCAGGAAGCCGGCGATGACCCCGCCGAGATAGCCGTAAAGGAATTCATGGGCGTGCCAGCTGAACGGGTCGAAGGCCAGGGGCAGGATCTCGGCCCCCGCCAGCATGGCCACCCAGATCGCCATGGCCAGCGCCGCCCAGAGCGCCGAGATCAGGAAGAAGGCGCGGAAGCCGTGGCTCAGCAGCACCGGCCCGCGATAGTTGCGCATGCGTTCCGAGGTGGACATCGCGCGTCTCCGTCAAGATGGGGTCATGGGCAGGGGGCGGCGCCGGGGCGCGCCTCCAGGAACCCTTGGGCAAAGATGGCGCCGGGCTGGATGCGGCGCAAGCCGGCCAGGGCGTCCTGCGGCGAAAGCCCGCTTTCCAGCAGTTGGGCGTAAAGCCGGGCCACAGCGGCGAAATCGCCCGGCTGCGGCGAAAGCCGCAGCGCGGCGACGCCGGCATCGCGCAGGGCATCGGCCTGTCCCGCGACGCTCATATGCGTATAGCTCAGCGTCTGCACGCCGTTCACGGTCAGGAAGGGCTGGCCCTCCAGCGTCTCGACCGTGCGGCCGTCGGGATCCTCGGCGCAGACGAACTGGCAGCTGTCCTTGGCGCGGTCGTGCAGCCGCGCGTGATAGCAGCGCCCCGAGATCGCCAGCGGCGCCCGGCCATGGCCCCAGACCTCGACCGCGACGCCGGCGTCCTGCCCGGCGCGGGCCAGCTGCGCCACCGATTCCAGCGGCAGCTCGGGCGGCAGGCAGATGCGCTGCGCGCCTTTCGCGGCCAGCCATTCCAGCGTGCCCTCGTTATAGACGTTGACCGTCGGGCCGACCCAGAAGGGCGCGCCCTCGGGCAGGTGCTGGAGCGCGGTCAGGTCGGCGATCTCGACCGGCAGGCCCGAGGCGAACAGCTCGGCCGTCTGCCGCCGCTCGCGCTTGAGCGTGATCAGCGTCAGCGTGGAAAGCGCCACCTCCTTGCCTGCGGCCTGCAGCACCTCGACCGCGGCGGGGATCTCGTGCTGCCAGAAGGGCAGGCGCTTCGAGCAGACCCATTCGCCGATCACCACCCGCTGAACGGGGGTATCGGCCAGCGTCAGGTAAAAGGCGCGGACCTGCTCCGCGCTCCAGAAAAAGGCGATGGGGCCGACGGTCAGGTCCATGGTCATCTCCAGGTCTTGGCATAGGCGCCGGTGGTCGCGGCCTGGCCCTCGGTCAGCCGCGCAAGCAGTCCCTCGGGCATGGGCGCGCCCTGGTCGGCGGCCTCGACGGCGGCGCGGAAGGCGCGCACCACCTGCGCCACATAGGCGCGCGAGCGTTGCCGCCCCTCGATCTTCAATGCGCTGACCCCGGCCTTTTGCAGCGCCGGGATCAGCCGGGTCGCGTCCAGGCTGACCGGGTCTTCGAAGATATGGCCGGTCTGGCCGCCGCCCTTGCCGTCGGGCGAGCTGAAGCAGCCCTTGCACAGCGTCGGATAGGGCACCGGCATCCCCTTGGGCGTGCGGTGGATCAGGAAATCGCCCAGCCGCGCCTCGTGATTGCCGGCGACATCGGCGTAGGCGACGTGGCTGGCGGGCGAGCAGACGCCGTTCATGTTCGGCGACAGCCCGGTGGCATAGGAGGACAGCGAACAGCGCCCCTCGGCCATGACGCAGAGCCCGCCAAAGACGAAGACCTCGGTTTCCACCTCGATCTCGCGGTTGATGGCGGTGATCTCCTCGACCGACAGCACGCGGGGCAGGACGACCCGGCGGATGCCGAAGGTTTCGGCATAGAAGTTGATCGCGTCGGGATTGGCGGCGGCGGCCTGCACCGACAGGTGCAGCCGCAGGCCGGGATGAGCCTCGGCGGCATGCGCGATCAGGCCCAGGTCGGCCAGGATCACCGCATCCGCGCCCAGCCGGGCGGCGTCGCCGACGGCGCGGTGCCACAGCGCCTGGTCGCCGGCGCGCGGGAAGGTGTTGATCGCCACCAGCACATGCGCGCCGCGGGCATGGGCATAGGCGATGCCCTCGGCCAGTTCCTCGCGGCTGAAGTTCAGGCCGGGGAAGTTGCGGGCATTGGTTTCGTCGGCAAAGCCGCAATAGACCGTATGCGCCCCCGCATCGACCGCGGCGCGCAGGGCCGCCGGGGTTCCGGCCGGGCAGACCAGCTCCATCATGGCATCACCTCTTGTCGGGACAGAACCAGCCCGCTTCTGCGCGCGACCAGCGCCGAGCCGCGGCGCAGCCAGCGCCCCAGCGGCCGGCCGGTCAGCGCCGCCAGTTCCTCGGTCAGGTCCAGCTCGGCATCGTCCAGCGCATTGCGCAGCGCCAGAACCGCCGAGGTATCGCCGCCGATCTGCAACTCGCCGGAAAAGAACAGCGCATCCCCGTCCTCGGCGCCATGCAGCATGGCCAGGAACGCCGCCAGCCCGCCCCGGATCGCGGCGTCATGCTCGGGCTCGGGGGCATGGCGCGGATGGGCGGTCAGCCGCCGCGCCTGGGGCTGCATCAGCAGCAGGAACGGCCCGTCGCTGACATCGAGCAGGAAGCGCGCCTGGCCATAGGGACCAAGGCGCGCCAGGATCGCCGGGTTGTTCGCGGCGATCCGGCGCAGGAACGCCGTCAGCGCCAGGCCAAGGGCCGGGCGGGAAAGCGGCGGGGGCGGAAGCCGCATCAGCAGCGGCGGCAGGGTGGGGCGCTGGGTCATGTTCCGGGTCTAGGCCGACCAATCGGCGCTGTGATTGATATTCGTCAAATCAGCCGCGGAAATTCCCGCCTAGCCTTTCCGCCATGATCCGCCCGCCTTGCCGCGGGCCTGTCGGAGCCCTTGATGCGCAGCCTTCCTTCATTTCCCGACCTGCGGACCTTTCTGTCCTGGCTGGAGGCGCGGGGCGAGTTCGCGCGCATCGCCGAGCCGGTGTCGCTGCGCCACGAGATGACGGCGGTCGAGCTGGCCTGCCTGCGCCGCGGCGGGCCGGCGCTGCGCTTCGACCGGCCCGAGGGCGCGCGCATCCCCGTCATCGCCAATCTTTTCGGCACCAGGGCGCGGGTCGCGGCCGGGCTGGGCCTGCAGCCGGACGAGGTCGCGGGCTTTGGCGAATTCCTGGCCGCGCTGCGCAGCCCGGCCCCGGTCGAGGGCATGCGCGACGTCATGTCGCGCTGGCCCATGCTGCGCGCGGCGCTGGCGACGCGGCCGAAGCTCTTGCGCCACGGCCCGGCGCAAGAGGCCGAACTGCCCGGCCTCGATTCGCTGCCGGTGCAGACGCCCTGGCCCGAGGACGGCGGGCCGCTGATCACCTGGCCGGTGGTGCTGACCCGGCCGCAGGACAGCCGGGCCGAGGATCTGACCCGCTACAACCTGGGCGTCTATCGCGCGCAGGTGCTGGGCCCCGACCGGCTGATCCTGCGCTGGCTGGCGCATCGCGGCGGTGCGGCGCATCACCGCAGCTGGGCGCAGGCGGACGAGCCGATGCCGGTCGCCATCGCGCTTGGCGCCGATCCGGCGCTGCTGCTGGCCGCCGCGCTGCCGCTGCCCGAGACAGTGTCGGAACTGGGCTTTTCCGGCGTGCTGCGCGGCGCGCGGACCGAACTGGTTGCGGCGCAGACCGTGCCGCTGATGGTCCCCGCCCGCGCCGAAATCGTCGTCGAGGGCTGGGTGCATCCCGGCGAGACCGCACCCGAGGGCCCCTTCGGCGACCACACCGGCTATTACAACGCCGTCGAGCCCTTTCCGGTCATGCGCGTCAGCCGCATCACCTGCCGGGGCGATCCGCTTTACCTGTCGACCGTCACCGGCCGGCCGCCCGACGAGCCCTCGGTCATCGGAGAGGTGTTCAACGACCTGGCCCTGCCGGTGATCCGCGCCCAGATCCCCGAGATCACCGACCTGTGGCTGCCGCCCGCCGCCTGTTCCTATCGCATGGCGGTGGTGGCGATCGACAAGCGCTATCCCGGCCAGGCGCGGCGGGTGATGATGGCGCTGTGGGGGATGCTGCCGCAATTCAGCTATACCAAGCTGGTGGTGGTCGTGGACAGCGACATCGACGTGCGCAGCTGGGACGACATCGCCTGGGCGATCTCGACCCGGATGGACCCCGGCCGCGACGTGATGCTGCTGGACCGCACGCCGATGGACTACCTGGACTTCGCCTCGCCCGTCGAGGGGCTGGCGGGCAAGCTGGGGCTGGACGCCACCACCAAGATCGGCGCCGAGACCAGCCGCGAATGGGGCCGGGTCATGCGGCTTGACCCGGCGCACGAGGCGCGGGCCGAGGCGCTGCTGGCCGCGGTGCTGCCATGAGGGTGGTGCTGGGCGTCTCGGGTGCCTCGGGCGCGGTTCTGGCGCTGGATTGCGCCCGCGCGCTGGCCCGCGCCGGGGCGGAAATCGACCTGGTCGTCTCGGACATGGCGCGGCGCACGCTGGCCGAAGAGGTCGGGCCGGACGCGCTGACCGCCTTGCAGGCGCTGGCCGCGCGGGTGCATGCGCAGCGCGACCTGGGCGCGGCCATCGCCTCGGGGTCGTGCCCGGTCGCGGGCATGATCGTCGCGCCCTGTTCCATGCGCAGCCTCGCGGCCATCGCGCATGGCTTCGACGACGGGTTGCTGACCCGCGCCGCCGGGGTGCAGCTGAAGGAACGCCGGCCGCTGGTGCTGCTGGCGCGCGAGGCGCCGCTGACCCTGGCGCATCTGGAAAACATGCAGGCCGCGACCCGGATGGGCGCGGTGATCCTGCCGCCGGTGCCGGCCTTCTACCTGCGCCCGCAAAGCCTGGCCGAAGTCACCGCCCAGATCGCCGCCCGCGCGGTCGATCTGCTGCGCCTCGGCCCGCCCCGGGCCCAAGCCTGGGCCCCCTCTCGACCCGCCCCCCATGGAGGAGACCATCATGACTGACATCACCCTTGCCCCAGATACCCCCGTCGGCGACATCGCCGCCCGGCTGCCCGGCGCCGCCGAGGTGTTCCGCCGCGCCGGCATCAGCTTTTGCTGCGGTGCCAGTGCCGGCCTGGCCGAAGCCGCCGAAAAGGCCGGCATCGCCCTGCCGGCGCTGACCGCCGAATTGCAGGCGCTGATCGACAATGCCGGCCGCGACGCCCCGACCGAGACCTCGGCGCTGATCGACCATATCCTGAGCCGCTATCACGACACCCACCGCGAGGAGCTGGGCTGGCTGATCGGCCTGGCCGACCGGGTCGAGATGGTGCATGGCGACCATGACGAGGCCCCCCTGGGCCTGACCGAGGCGCTGATCGCGCTGCGCGACGACCTGGAATCGCACATGGCCAAGGAGGAAACCGTGCTGTTCCCCGCCATCCTGCAAGGCGGCGGCGCCATGCTGGCCGGGCCGATTCGCATCATGCGGGCCGAGCATGAGGATACTGCCGAGCTGCTGCGCCGGATCGAGCATGTGACCCATGGCCTGACCCTGCCGGCCGGCGCCTGCGGTTCGTGGACGGCGCTTTACACCGGCTTGCGCAAGCTGTGCGACGACGTGATCGCCCATATCCATCTGGAAGAGGAAGTCCTGTTCCCGCGCGTCCTTGCGTCGTGACCGGGCGCGGGGCTTTCGGCTGGCCGGATGCCCCGCCTGCGTGTTCAGCGCGCCCCGGCGTTGCGGGCCGGGACGTCGAAGCGCGCGCGTTTCAGGATCGTGCCCTCGGCGTCGACGGTCAGGCGCAGCGCCTGGTTCCGGAAGAAAAAGGTCAGGCGATGGCGCCCGGCATCCTCGCCCTCGCCGGTTTCGCAGCGGGTGGTGATGCGATTGGCGCGCATCAGTTCGGGCACCTGGCCCGGCTCGACGCCGAAGGCCGCGGCCAGTTCCTGCGCCTCGACGATAAAACCCTGTTCGGTCAAGTCGATCCTGGTCATGCCATTGCCCTCCGGGGTGCCGTCCTGTCCGGCATATGGGGATGCGCCGGGCGTTTGGCCATGGCGGGGGGCGGATAAGACACGACTTTCATCAAGAAAGGCGCGGGCGAGTGTCTCGCGCCGCGCTTGTTTCCCCCTTGGGCGGTGGCCGCCGGCCCCGGTCAGTTGACCTGGGCCAGTTCGGCATCCATGCGCTCGCGCGCCTTCTTGGGCATCTTGGCGGTCTTGGCGGCGTCGAGGTTATCGGGCGCCTCGCCCACCTGCACCAGCCCGACCATGCCCATGCCGAAATGCGGCGTGCATTTCACGCCATAGAGCCCCGGTTCGGTCACGGTCAGCGTATAGGATTCGTTGATCTTGCTTTTGAAGGTTTCCACGCCTTCGGGCAGGATTTCCTTAATCGCTTCGACGTTGTGGCTCTTGTCGGTGGGGACGAAGTTGATGACGTCGCCGGGCTCGGCGCGGACAAAGGCCGGCTCGAACACCATGGCGCCCGATTCGCCCTTGTTGAGCATATGCACCTCGTGGGTCGCAGCGAACGCGGGGGCGGCAAGGGCCAGCAGCGCGGCGGCAGCAGCGGCGAGGGAATTGTGGAACATCGTGTTCTCCTTGGTGGTCCGGGCGGCAAACCCGCCCGTCGTGTCTTGTTCTAGGGCCGTTGCGCGACGCATGGCTTGAGATAAGTCAAAGGCAGAGGGAAAAACTCGGATTTCCGTCATGACAGAATGTCGCAGGGCGGCGTCCCTGTCCGCGGCCGGCCCCCTGTGACCTCGCGTCATTGTATTTGGCTTGACCTAGATCAACGCTTGCGATCGGGCAAAGGCATAGACCGGCGACATGTGCCGCCGCGCGAACCATAACCGGGCCCAGCGCCTTTTCGCCTTTGCCGCGATTCTCCTTCTTCTCGTTGCGGGATGGGCGGGGACGGGTGCGGCGATGCCCGCCCATCTGGCCGCGGCGGCGTCGGGCCCCTTGCAAGAGGTCGTCATCTGCGCCGAGGGCCATGCCCGCACCGTCTGGCTGGACGCCCAAGGCAACGAACATCCCGCGCCGCAGGAATGCCGCGACTGCCCGGTCTGCCACCCGCCGCTGCTGGCCTCGGGGGGCGACTCCGTCCTGCCGGTCCGGACGATGCCCTGGGTGCGGCCGGCCGTGGCGCCGGGCGCGGCGCAGGTGCGCGGTGCGGTTCGTCCGGTGCTGGTGCTGACGCGCGGCCCCCCGTCTTTCCCCTCTGCCTGGACCCATGCGGTCCCGTCGCCTGCGGGCGACAGCCTCTGGTCTGATGCGGGCAATCCGCGCCAGCCGATGCGCCGGGTCCAGGCAATTGCCATGGATGCCCGAGCATGAAGATCCTCCGCCTTGTCCTGACGATCGCATCGCTGTTGCTGCCGGCCCTGCCGGCCGCCGCCGAAAGCGTGCTGGCGCAGCTGCTGCCGGAACAGAACGCGGGCGAGCTGGTGCCCGGCGCCGACGGTTTCGGGCCGATCCGCGCCGACCTGGCCGTGGCGCCGGTGCTGAAGGGGGGCGAGACCGTCGCCCATGCCTTCGTCACCTCGGATTTCGTCGGCACCACCGGCTATTCCGGCAAGCCCATCCATACGCTCGTCGCGCTGGACAAGGACGCGAAGGTGGCTGGCGTCCGGCTGGTCAAGCATTCCGAACCCATCGTGCTGATCGGCATCCCCGAGGCCAAGGTCAAGGCGCTGGTCGAGGGCTACCGGGGCCTCGACCTCGTGGCCGAGGCGCAATCGGGCGGCACGGCGCATGAGGTCGAGATCATCTCGGGCGCCACGGTCACGGTGATGGTGATCGACGATTCCATCGTGCGCTCGGGGCTGAAGGTCGCGCGCGCGCTCGGCCTTGGCGGGCTGGCCGCCGAAACCGTGGCCGCCGGCCCGAAATTCGAGATCGACCCCGACGCGGCCCCCTCGGCCGACTGGCACGAGATGGAGGGCGACGGCACCCTGCGCCGGCTGTCGCTGGACGTGGGCCAAGTGAACGCGGCCTTCGCCGCCAATCCCGACCGCCGCGCCGCCGAGCGCGCGCTGTCCGAGGCGCCGGACACCACCTTCATCGAGATGCAGGCCGGGCTGGTCTCGGTCCCGGCCGTCGGCAAGGCGCTGCTGGGCGATGCGCAGGCCGCGAACCTGCAGGCCTGGCTGGCGCCGGGCGACCAGGCCATCGCGGTCATGGGCCGCGGGCTCTACAGCTTCAAGGGCTCGGGCTATGTCCGCGGCGGCATCTTCGACCGCATCGTGCTGATCCAGGACGACGTCTCGGTGCGCTTCCGCGACCGCGACCATCGCCGGCTGAACGCCGTCGCCGCCGATGGCGCGCCGGATTTCACCGAGATGGACCTGTTCAAGATCCCCGCCGCCTCGGGCTTCGACCCGACCAAGCCCTTCCGCATCCAGCTGCTGGTGCATCGCGAGGTCGGGCCGATCGAGAAGGTCTTCCACACCTTCGACCTGGGCTATCAGCTGCCGCAGAAATACCTGCGCAGCGTTGCCGCCCCCGCACCCGCGCCCGAGGCGGCGGCACCCGTGGCCCAGTCCGACGAAAGCCAGGCCCAGGCGCAGCTGTGGAAGCGGATCTGGCTGGATTCCAAGCCCAAGATCGCCGGGCTTGCCGCCATGCTGCTGGTGCTGACGGGGGCATTCTTCTTCCAGAGCTTCGCGACCCGGAACGAGCGCGCCTTCTACATCTTCCGCATGGGCTTTCTGACCGTGACGCTGGTCTTCCTGGGCTGGTATGCCAATGCGCAGCTTTCGGTCGTGAACCTGATGGCGCTGTTCGGCAGCCTGGTGAACGGCTTTAGCTGGCAGGCCTTCCTGCTGGACCCGCTGACCTTCATCCTGTGGTTCGCGGTCGCCGCCGCGCTGCTGTTCTGGGGCCGGGGCGCCTATTGCGGCTGGCTTTGCCCCTTCGGCGCGCTGCAAGAGCTGACCAACCAGATCGCGCGCAAGCTGCGCATCCCGCAATGGACGCTGCCCTGGGGTCTGCACGAGCGGCTGTGGCCGGTCAAATACATGATCTTCCTGGGCCTTTTCGGCGTCTCGCTGATGAGCGTCGAGCAGGCCGAGCATCTGGCCGAGGTCGAGCCCTTCAAGACCGCGATCATCCTGAAATTCATCCGCGCCTGGCCCTTCGTGGCCTATGCCGCGGCGCTGCTGATCGCCGGGCTCTTCGTCGAGCGCTTCTATTGCCGCTACCTGTGCCCGCTTGGCGCGGCGCTGGCGATCCCGGCGCGGATGCGCATGTTCGACTGGCTCAAGCGCTATCACGAATGCGGCAATCCCTGCCAGATCTGCGCCCAGCAATGCCCGGTGCAGTCGATCCACCCGACGGGCGAGATCAATCCCAACGAATGCATCAACTGCATGCATTGCCAGGTGCTTTACCAGTCCAAGACCACCTGCCCGGTGGTGATCCGCAAGTTGAAACGGCGCGAGGCCGTGGCCGCCGGCAGCACGCCCAAGCTGGGCCAGCCCCCGGCCGGCCATCCCAACGCCACCCGCAAGATCGAAGCTTGAACACACGAAAAGGAGTTCGACCATGGAAACCAAACAGCAAAACGGCCTGAGCCGCCGCGCGCTTCTGGGCGCGACCGCCGGCGGTGCGGCCATGGCCGGCGCGTTCGGGGGGCGCCTGGCGCTGGGACCGGCCGTGATCGGTGCGGGCGCCGCGGGCGTCGCC